>JADHLS010000381.1 GCA_016780605.1 Reyranella sp. | reverse complement strand
TGCCCATGCGCTCAACGCCGGCATGGGCAGCATGCAGCTCACCATGAGCGTCTATATTCTCGGCCTCGCCTTCGGACAGCTGGCCTACGGCCCGCTGTCCGACCGCTTCGGCCGCCGGCCTGTGCTGATGGCGGGCCTTGTGCTCTATGCCGGCGCCGGCCTCGCCGCCGCCCTGGTGCCTGACGTCCATAGCCTGATCATCGCCCGCCTGCTGCAGGCGCTGGGCGGCTGCGCCGGACTGGTCATCGGCCGCGCCATCGTGCGCGATACGGCCCTGCCGCAGGAAGCGGCGCGGCGCATGGCGGTGATGAACCTGATGGTCGCCGTCGGCCCGGGCGCCGCGCCGTTGATCGGCGGCGCGCTCGTCTCCAGCCTCGGCTGGCGGTCGATCTTCTTCGCTCTCGCCCTGCTCGGCGTCGTCAACCTGCTGTTCAGCTGGTGGCTGCTGCCCGAGAGCAAGGCGGCGACCCCACCCGCGAAGGGCAACAGCCTGGCGCGCAACTACGGCCGGCTGCTCCTGTCGCCGACCTTCCTGGGCTACGCGATCGGCGGCGGCTGCGCCACGACCTCGATGTACGCCTTCATCGGCGCCTCGCCGTTCATCTTCGCCCACCAGCTCGGCCGTCCCGACTACGAGGTCGGCATTTATCCCGCGATCGTGCTGGCGGGCGTGTGGATCGGCAGCGTGGCGGCGACGCGCCTGATCCCGATCCTGCCGATCGACCGATTGGCAGTGTGGGCCAGTTTGCTGAGCGTGTTCGCCTCGTTTGTCCTGCTGGGCGGCATCCTCGCCGGCCAGCTCAGCGTGCTGATGATCATGGCGCCGATGTTCGTGTTCGGCATGGGCGCCGGCGTCGCCTCGCCGTCGGCCATGACCCAGGCGATCAGTGTCAACCCGGCGGTGATCGGCTCGGCGTCGGGGCTCTACGGCTTCTCGCAGATGGGCGTGGGCGCGATCTGCACCGCGCTGGTCGGCATGGGGAGCAATCCCGCGCTGACGGCGGCCACCCTCCGGGTGGCCGCCGGCGTGATCGGGCAGACCGCGTTCTGGGTCGCGCTGCACCGATCCCGCCGGCGGCCGGCCTAGGTCGGTCCCAGAACGATCAGTTCTGGTACGGCCGTGACGCGCGACGATAGGTGATCGACCGCGGCCGATGCGCGTGATGCGACTCGGGATGGACCTCGATCAGGATGCGTTCCATCCAGGCCCGGCGCACGAGGTTCTCGATCTGATGCTCGCCCGAGAGCCAGCGGCGTTCGTCACCCGCCTCGGTCTCGAGCCAGAAGCCCTCGAAGTCGCCGAAGTGGTCGTAGATCAGGCCGGTCACCTTGCCGATCGTGCCGAGCCGCGTCTCGCCGCCCCCCTCTTCCCCTTCGCCCTCGTGGCCCTTGGGATGGAAGCCGGTCAGCGACGGCCCGACGGCCGTGGCGTCACCGCCGAAGCCGTCGACGCGCTTGGACAGGTAGTCGATATAGCGCTCCAGTACCGGCCGCCAGCGCGAACCGGGCGTGAAGTGCTCTAGCCGCCACTTGAAGATGGCGAGCGTGTTCTCCTCGGCACGCAGCAGGTGCTTGTCGGTATCGACCGGAACCTTCACCTGGAAGGTGCCCGTCACGTACCGCCAATTGCGCATGAGCTTGCGGCCGCGCCCGACGCTGCCCTCGACGAAGTGGGTGGTCGTCGCCGCCGTCCCTGTTCCCGTCGTGGCTCGCAGGTTGATGGTCGCCTGCTGAGGCACGGCGGCCAGGCCCACGCCCTTCAGATCGCCGCGCCGCGAGGCGACGCGTCGGACGCGCACGTTGAACTCCTGACCGACATGGATGGTGTTGGGCAGCTCGACGGTGAACAGGCCGGCGTAGTTGCCGGTCCCCGGGGGGATCGGCACGTAGGTCACGCCCTTGGTGGTCTTGCAGGTGATCGTGTGCGCGTCGCTCGCCGACAGCGGATGAGCGCCATAGAGGTGCGTGGCGAGCGACAGCACGTCGGCCGCGTTGACCTGCGGCCAGAAGATGCTGGCCGTGCTGCCGGCCGGCACATTGCCCCAGTCGATCATCAGCTCGTCCGGGTAGTCCTGCAGCTGGCCGGTGACACCCAGCGGCCGGCTTGGCCTTGTGTCGAAGGCCTGCGGGATAACATGGGTGTCCGGATAGCTCGGATTGCCCGACGAGGTGATCTGAAGGTTGCGTTGGGCGAGCTTGTCGGTGTTCTCCGGGCTCAACGTCACGCCACCGGCGTTGATGATCGGCGCGTCGTCATAGGCGATCTCGGCCACGATGCAGTGGTGCGTGCCCGGGAAGATCGACTGGTTGGACGCGTTGTAGACGTCGAGATGGCAGCCGAAGTACGCCCACACGCTGTCCTTGCCGGCCGGGATGGTGATGGTCCGGATGTTGGCGTTGGCGTTGCTGCCGTCGTAGTCGTGCGTGCCGTTGGCGTCGGTGGCGAAGAACGGCACGGTCTGCAGGGTGTTGCCCCACGGGTCGGCGAGGCCGCTGCCCGAGGGCAGCGGGAACACCGGCCGGTTGGCCTCGGCGCCGGTCCCCTTCTGGCTCTTGTAGGTGGTGTCCGGCTGGAAGTCGGTGTCGCAGGACTGGGCGACGAACAACCGGAAGAACACGCGCACGTTGGTGGCCGACGAACTGGCCGGTCCCTGCAGGCGCACGCGCGCGATCGCGAAGTTGAAGTTCTTGTTGCCGCCGGCAAGCGGCGTCACCGAGGAATCGCCGGTCTCATAGCCGCTCTGGCCCGGCAGGCCGTTCAGCTGGTCGGGACCGGGCGTGGTGTAGGCGGCGTTGGAATTGAGGAAGCCGAGCAGGCCCTGCAGCGACTGATAGGGGTCGCTGGTCATGGCCGGCGCGCCCGGCAGCGGAACGGCGCCCGCCACCGCCGAGAACACGCGCAGATCCTGGCTGAGATAGAACTCCTGGTGATGGGCCGGGTCGACGTTGGTGAAATAGGGATCGGCCCCCGAGACGAGCTCGAACAGCGCCTCGGCCATCAACGCGGTGCCGGCGATGGTGATCTGGGCGCCCAGGATCGCCTCGATCGGATCGGCGCCGGCAGTCGGGAAATCGCCCGCGCCGCCGCCTGACGGGACCGAAGTCGGCCCGAACAGGATGTCGTAGGGGATGCGGATGCGCTGCGGCGTGTAGAGGTCGCCAGGGAACTCGTAGTCCGCGCCCGCCGCATCGACGAAGATCGACACGCCGGTCAGGTTCTTGAAGGGCCCCGACAGCGTCGGCGTCAGGGCGCCGAGCTGGCTGATGGAGAAGCCCTCCAGCACCAGCCAGAAGGCGTTGGTGAACAGGCCGCCATGGGTGGCAATGACGTCGTTCACCTCGTCGAGGCCGAAGGTGCTCTTGTCGACGATGAAGTAGAGGTTGCGGGTGTAGATCGCCCGCAGATTGTCGAGCAGGGCCTGGCCGTTGGGGCTGCCCCAGCCGGTGCAGGCATCCCAGCCCGCGCCGGCCGGATAGCCCGGCGAGCCGGCGTTGGCGTTGTCGGTGGGGCCCGGCCCGGGGACGATGTCACGGAAGCCCGCGCCTGCCAGGGCATAGATCGCCGGATTGACGAAGCCGACATTGACGCCGAGTGCGGCATTGATCACGGCAATCAGGCCCGCCCATTGCGGCGCCGACGCACTGGTGCCGTTGCCGGTGAAGGTCGAGTTGCCGAGCACGATGCCGGCATAGCCGCTGGCATCGTTGGCATTGCCGGCGACATCCGGCACGCCGCGCCCGTGATGCGTCGGATCATTGAGCGACGCCGGCACCACAACGGCGGATTGGTAGGTCGGGACCGGGAAGCGGGCGCTGACGCCGCCGCCCGTGGTACCCCAGTTGTCATCGGCATGGGGATCGTTCCAGACGTATTCGTCGCAGGTTGATCCGGAGACGTTGCCGATAGTCGTGCCGCCGACGCCCAGCACCCATGGATCGCTCGCCGGGTACTGCACGTGGACCTTGCCGTCGCCGACATTGGAATCGGTCCCGCGGTCGCCGGTCGCGATGCACACCGTGACGCCCTGGATGGCAGCGTCTTGGAAGGCGTTGCTGACGGCGGTGATGAAGGCGTCGGTGACGCCGAAATCCATGCCCGCGGGATCGTCGCCGTCGCAGATGAACCAGCTGCTGGACAGCACCGAGCACGGGCTGTCGCCCGGATCGGGATGAGCGACCCGGGTGATCATGTCGACCCACCCCTGCTGATCGCCATTGTTGATGTAGACGTTGATCGCGGCGCCCGGCGCGAAGCCTGCGGCGATGTCGATGTCCTGGGTCGTCTCGCCAAACGGGTCGCTGCCGGGATTCGTAGCCGTGCCGATCAGGATGTCGGTGATGGTCGGCGCCGGACGATCCGCCGGCATGGAATTGAAGAAGGTGGTGATGTCGGCGCTGGCATAACCCGATTCCGAGACGATACCGATGGTCTGGCCCGTCGCCTTGTTGGTCGGATAGTTGTAGAGCTTGGCGACCGTCGGAATGTCGAGCGTCGTGGTGTTGGGCGGCTCGGCGTCGTTGCGGCCGCCGATCCGCCGGTTGTCGAGACCGAACACGCCGAGCACGATGCCCTGCAAGGCGGCCGGAATGTGCACCACACCGTCACGGCCGCGATAGGTCTCGCGCACCGCGTCCGACCGGCTGCGCTGCTTGATCATGTGCTGATAGCGGCCGAGATCGACGGCGAAGGCCTCGTTCATCTGCGCCGTGGTGCCGCGCACGACCACGGTGCGGCGTGCCGCATTGCTGTCCAGGACGGCAAGGCCGTGTGACGTCGCGAAATCCCTGACCTTGTCGATGTCCTGCGGTGAGGCGCCGTAGAGCCGGGCGAACTCCTCGTTCGGCATACGCTGACGCTGCGCCGGCGGCGTCGCGAGAAAATCCTCATGGCTGGGAAGGGCCGCACCATCCGGTCGGCGCCGCAACGACATGGTGACCGAGAAGACTTCGGCGGGATCCGCCGGACCTAGACGCTCCGCACCAGGAGAAGGATGACGCTCGCTGCCACTCAATGAAACGTAGCTCTTGGGAACAGGCTTCGTTGCCATGGTTGCTCTCCTTATAGAGATCCAAACCGCCGGCTGTGCCCGACACCCCTCCTCATCTTGTTTTTAGTATGCGTGGCTGATCCGACTGTCGCCGGCATCCAGTCTTCCATCAGAGTTGCTATGCAACGCCGGATAGTAATTTACCACGCGCATGCTACCGCGGAATCGCGATCGCGCGCAGATGCATTCGCGCACATTACGCTACGGTTCCATGCAGCCGGTGGCAAATCTGTGACAAGGCAAGCGCCGCACCATCGCCATCAATGGCGACGCGGGCGGCGCGTGATTGCTTGGGAAAGGCCGGCGGCTTACTGCCGCCAGTCGGTGCCCTTGCCCTCGATCTGGCGCAACGCTGCGTTCCAGTAGGTCAGTCCGTAGCCCGGATTGGCGCGCTGCTGCTTGGCGCGTTCGCCGTACTGACGGATCACCTCGGGATCGATCGGCGCCGGCTCCTCGTCGAGGCCGCGGGCGATCACCTCGACCTCGCAGGCGCGCTCCAGCATGTACATCCGGCGCAACGCGCCCGGGATGTTGGCACCGACGGTGAGCAGGCCGTGATTGCGCAACACCACCGAGTTGCCGTGCTGGCAGGTGACGCCCAGCGCATCGCATTCCTCCTGCGAGGTCGGCATGCCGTACTCGTGGTAGACGAGGTCGTCGTAGACCGAGAGCACGTCCTGGCTGATCGGGCGCAGGCCCTTCTTCAGCACCGATATGCCGGTGCCGGCGCGCGTGTGGGTGTGCATGACGCAGTTGGCGTCGGGCCGGGCCTTGTAGACGCCGCTATGGATGGTGAAGCCCGCGGCATTGAACTTGCCGCCGTCGCTGTAGAC
>JADHLS010000380.1 GCA_016780605.1 Reyranella sp. | reverse complement strand
GTCACCGAATCGGCGGCCAGCGCCGAGTTGGCGTCGCCCACGCGTACGTTCTTCAGGAGCTGCGGCACGGGCTGGAAGGCTCTGAAAGCCTCGCTGGCCGGCCGGCCGCTCTTGATCATCGCCGACAACGCCTGCAGCGCCGCCATCAACCCGTCGCCGGTCGTGGCGTGGTCGATCATGATGATATGGCCAGACTGCTCGCCGCCCAGGTTATAGCCGTCGGCGCGCATGCGCTCGAGCACATAGCGATCGCCGACCGGCGCACGCACCAGGCCGAGCTTGCGCTCGCCGAGATAGCGCTCGAGCCCGAGATTGGACATCACCGTCGCCACCACGCCGCCGCCGACCAGACGGCCGTCCTTGGCCCAGCGGTTGGCGATGGTCGCCATCAGCTGGTCGCCGTCGATCATCTGACCCTGCTCACTGACCAGCAGGACGCGATCGGCGTCGCCGTCAAGCGCGATGCCGATGTCGGCGCCGTGCATCACCACCTGCTCCTGCAGCATTTGAGGATGCGTCGAGCCGCACTTGGCGTTGATGTTGAAGCCGTCGGGAGCCACGCCGATGGAGATCACCTCGGCGCCGAGCTCCCACAGCACCGTCGGCGCCACCTTGTAGGCGGCGCCATGGGCGCAATCGACCACGATCTTGAGGCCGGTGAGGTCGAGTCGACGCCGCACCGACGCCTTCACCGCCTCGATGTAGCGGCCGTCGGCGTCGTCCAGTCGCTTGGCGCGACCGATCATGCGCGAGCCGGCGAGCTTGATCTTCGACGGGGCGGCGACGAGCGCCTCGATCTCGGCCTCGAGGGCATCGGAGAGCTTGAAGCCGTCCGGCCCGAACAGCTTGATGCCGTTGTCCTCGAAGGGATTGTGCGAGGCCGAGATCATCACCCCGACATCGGCCCTCATCGAGCGCGTCAGGAAGCCGACCGCCGGCGTCGGCACCGGTCCCAGCAGCAGCACGTCCACCCCGACCGACAGGAACCCGGCCGTGATGCCCTGCTCGATCATGTAACCGGAAAGACGTGTGTCCTTGCCGATGACGACACGGTGGCGATGATCGCCGCGATTGAACACCTGGCCTGCGGCCATGCCGATACGCATCGCGATCTCGGCAGTCATCGGTTCGCTGTTGGCACGGGCGCGTACGCCGTCGGTGCCGAAGAGGTGGCGGGACATTGGTTGTTACTCTATCGCATAGCCTGTGAAATTGCGAGGGCCTGGCGGGTACCCCCGACATCATGGACGCGAACAATGGCGGCTCCCCGACGGACAGCCTCGACGGCCAGCCAGATCGAGGCCGGGTCGCGCCGGCGCGGCTCCTCGACGCCGGTCAGCCGGCCGATGAAGCTCTTGCGCGAGGCGCCGATCAAGACGGGATAGCCAGCCTCTGCGAGCTGCCCCGAACCGGCAACCAGCGCCACGTTCTCCTGGACGTTCTTGCCGAAACCCAGGCCCGGATCGATGGCAATGCGCTCGCGCGCGACGCCAGCGGCCATGCAGGCCTCGGCACGCTGGACCAGGAAGGCACGCACCTCGCCCACGACGTCTTCGTAGGGCGGCACGACATACTTCTCTTCCGGCCGGCCGCGGCGATGCATCAGGGTGACCGGCACGCCCCGTTCGGCGACCAGGGGCAGGAGGTCGGGATCGTCCTCGAGGGCGGAGATGTCGTTGACGATGCGCGCGCCGGCATCGAGACAGGCACGAGCCACCAGGGCGCGCCGGGTGTCGATCGAGACCACGAGGCCGCGTTTGGCCAGACCCTCGACCACGGGCAGGACGCGCTGCAGCTCCTCATGGGCATCGATCGGCCGCGAGCCCGGCCGGGTCGATTCGCCGCCGACATCGAGGATGTCGGCCCCCTCCGAAACGAAACGCAGGCCATCGTCGATGGCCTGCGCGGGATCGAGGCGTTCGCCGCCGTCGGAGAACGAGTCCGGCGTCACATTGACGATCGCCATGATCCTCGGGCGATCGAGTGTGACGCCGGCAAAACTAGGAGACCGAGTGTCTCTGTTCATCGGACACATTTCGCCCGGCCTTCAGCCGGACGAAATGCCTTCGTCAAACGCCCGGCTGCGGCTCGGGATTGGCGCCGCCCGGGGCGGTGCCGCCCTGGCCCGAGCTGGTCGGCACCGAGGCACGACGGCGACGATCGGTGGTGCCGGCGCCGCCAGTGTCGTCGCGCACGATCTTCTCGCCGCGCAGGATCTGGCCGATCTCGTCGTTCGAGAGCGTTTCGTACTCGAGCAGCGCCTTGGCGATCATGTGCAGATCGTCGAGGTGATCGGTCAGGATCTGGCGCGCCTTGCCTTCGGCTTCCTCGATCAGGCGGCGGACCTCCTGGTCGATCAGCTGGGCTGTGGCCTCGGAGACGTTCTGCGTCTGGGTCACGGCGTGGCCCAGGAACACTTCCTGCTCGTTGGCCTGATAGCGCACCCGGCCGAGCTTCTCGGACATGCCGTAGGCGGTGATCATGCCGCGCGCGGTCTGCGTCGCGACCTGGATGTCGCTCGCCGCACCGGTCGTCACGTTCTCCGGTCCGAAGATGATCTCCTCGGCGATGCGGCCGCCGAACATGATGGCCAACCGCGACTCCAGGAACTGCTTGGTATGGCTGAGATGGTCGCGCTCGGGCAGCTGCATGGTCACGCCGAGAGCGCGACCGCGCGGGATGATCGTGACCTTGTGCAGCGGATCGCTCTTGGGCACGTGCATGGCGACCAGCGCATGGCCCGCCTCATGGTAGGCCGTGAGCTTCTTCTCCTCGTCGGTCATCGCCATCGAGCGGCGCTCGGTGCCCATCAGCACCTTGTCCTTGGCGTATTCGAAGTCGCCCATGGTGACCAGGCGCTTGCCGACGCGCGCAGCGCGCAGAGCGGCCTCGTTCACCAGGTTCGCGAGGTCGGCGCCCGAGAAGCCCGGCGTGCCGCGCGCCAGCACGCGCGGCTCGACGTCGGGCGCCAGCGGCACCTTGCGCATGTGGACCTTCAGGATCTTCTCGCGGCCGCCGACGTCGGGGTTGGGCACCACGACCTGGCGGTCGAAGCGGCCCGGACGCAGCAGCGCGGGATCGAGCACGTCGGGACGGTTGGTGGCGGCGATCAGGATGACGCCTTCGTTCGACTCGAAGCCGTCCATTTCGACCAGCAGCTGGTTCAGCGTCTGCTCGCGCTCGTCGTTGCCGCCGCCCAGGCCGGCACCGCGATGGCGGCCGACGGCGTCGATTTCGTCGATAAACACGATGCAGGGCGCGTTCTTCTTGGCCTGCTCGAACATGTCGCGCACGCGGGAGGCGCCCACGCCCACGAACATCTCGACGAAGTCGGAGCCCGATATGGTGAAGAACGGCACATTGGCTTCGCCGGCGATGGCGCGCGCCAACAGCGTCTTGCCGGTGCCCGGCGGGCCCACCAGCAAGCAGCCCTTGGGGATCTTGCCGCCCAGCCGCTGGAACTTCTGCGGATCCTTCAGGAAGTCGACGATCTCCTCGAGCTCGGCCTTGGCCTCGTCGATGCCCGCGACATCCTCGAAGGTGACGCGACCGTGCTTCTCGGTCAGCAGCCGCGCCCGCGACTTGCCGAAGCCCATGGCGCGGCCGGTGCCGCTTTGCATCTGGCGCAGGAAGAAGATGTAGACACCGACCAGCACCAGAACGGGCAGCCAGCTCACGAAGATCGAGCCGAGATTGACGCCCTCCTCGGCCGGGCCGGCATCGACGCGATCGACGTTCTTGATCAGCATCGGCATCAGCTGCTCGTCGACCGGCGTGCTCGGCACATAGGTCGCGAACTTCTGCACGCCATTGCGTGGCTCCCGGAAGGTGCCGGTGATGGTGTTGCCCTGGATACGGACGTCCTGGACCTGGCGCTGCTCGACGGCGCGCACGAAGTCCGAATAGGAGACCGTATTACCCGCTGACCGGGTCGCTCCGCCCTGGAAGACGCTATAGAGCAGCGCCAGCAGCAGCACGATGACGATCCACAAGGCGGCGTTACGGTTGAACGGGTTCACGGGGTGTTTCCAACGAGGTGAGTGTTCATTCTAGATGGGAAGCAAGGGTCGCGCCGCAAGCAAAAAAAGCAGCTGGAATCAGGGACTGCGCCCCGGTTTTGCCATCTCTCCTGCCACGCTCGGGCCGAACAATCCACCACAGCAGACGGCTATGGGGCATCTGACGCAGCATAAGCTTGCATTCAGACAGTGTGAAATCCTGTCCCTTGCCGGATTTTCCACGATCCACAGGGGCGCAAAGCCGCACCACAGCCCGCTCCAGCCGGTCGCGCCGCGGCGGGTGCTCTCCTCCACCAACGGCCTGCACGACCCGGCTTAGCAGCCGCGGCTGGATATCCCGGTCCAGCCCCAGGAAGGCCGTCCGGTCGAGGGCTGCGGTAGCCCCTTCGACATGCAGGACATCCACGGCAGCCCGCGCGAGGTCATGTTCTCGCCCAGGTCGGTCGGTGCTGCCAGCCGGCAACGACGGGCGAACGCCGGTCCGCAGGCGCGCCCGCTCGAAGCGAGGGTCGCTGTTGGAGGGATCGTCGATCCAGGCCACATCGCGCGCCACGAGAGTCGCCGTGAGCTGCGCGCGAGCGACGGATAGCAACGGCCGCAGCAGACGAACCTCCAATTGCTCCAGCAGGGCCGCCATGCCGGCAAGCCCGTCGGGACCGCTCTGCCGTGCCGCGCGCATCGCCACCGTCTCGGCCTGGTCGTCGGCGTGATGGCCCAGCAGCAGATGCAGGATGCCGCGCCGGCGACATTCTTCCCTCAGGAGCCGATAACGGGCGGCGCGGGCGGCTTCCTGCACGCGGCTGCGCGGCTTCGCACCGGACCAACGCAGAATCGCGGCCTCACAGCCGTTGCCCTGCAGAACCTCGCGTGTCGCCGCGGCCTCCGCCGCCGACTCCGCCCGCAGTCCATGATCGACAATAAGACCGACAATCTTTCCGCCGCGCGAGCGCGCCCAGTCGTGCGCCAGCAGCGCAAGAGCCATGGAATCGCGGCCACCGGAAACGGCGGCGGCAACGACCGGCGCCCGCTCGAACGGCTCGAAGGGCGCCATCAGCCGCGCGAAGGCGGCCGCATCGAGCGGTCGATCGTCCGACCCGTTCACCCGCAGCCGTTCTTCTGGCGCTCCTGGTCGATACGACGCTTCTGCAGGTCGGTGGCGCGCGGGTAGTCCTGGCTGAACTTCGCGAACACCGAGCAAGCGTCGGCCTTGCGGCCGAGTACGGCGAGCGTAATGCCGAGCTTCAGGAGATTGTCGGGCCCCTTGGGGCTCGCCTTGTAATTCTTGTAGCCCTCGGCAAAGGCGGTCATGGCGCTCTGGTAATCCCGCCGCGCGTAGTAGCTCTCGCCCAGCCAGTACTGGGCGTTGCCTGCCAGCTGGTGTCTGGGATTGCTCTGCAGGAACGCCTTGAAGGTGCGTTCGGCGCCGGCATTGTCGCCTTCCTGCAGCTTCTTCATCGCCTCGCTGTACAGCTGGTCGGCATTGCCGCCGGCCGCGGCCGCCGACGGCGGCGGCGGTGCGGCAGCCATCGACGGCGGCGCCGGCGTGGCTGCCTGGGCGCCGCCGGGACGCGGCCCGCCGCCACCCTTGCCCTTCTCCATCTGGTCGAGCCGGTACTCGTAATCCGCCTGCATCTTCTCGAGCTGCTGCTGGAGCTGCTGGTTGCGGTACTGCAGCTGCTCGATCTGGCCGGTCAGCATGGTGATCGACTGCTGCAGCTGGTTGAAGCGGTCCTCGACATGGACGGGGTCGAGACGCTGGGCGCCGGCGGCGGTCGGGGCAACCACGGCGATCGCAAGCAGCAGGGATTGGAAGGTCTTCATGGCAGGCCAGTTTTTCAGTTCAAACGCGGCCATTTTCAGGCATGG
>JADHLS010000379.1 GCA_016780605.1 Reyranella sp. | reverse complement strand
CGCTGGACCGACATGCTCTAGCTCGCGGCCGCGCGGGCCTGGCTCATGTCGTCGATCGGCCGGACCTCGACCCAGTTGGTGGGCGCGAGCACGAGATGCGGGCATTCCAGGGCGATGGCCTCGGCCTCCTTCGCATCCTTGGCCTCTATCACGAAGTAGCCGCCCAGCACTTCCTTGGCCTCGGCATAGGGGCCATCGCTCACGACCGGCTTGCCGTCCTTGACGCGGATGTGGCGCACGCCGCCCGCGGCCAGCTTCTCGCCGCCGACCATGCGGCCTTTCTGGCGCAGGCTATCCGCCCAGGCCATGTAGCGCTTGGTCATTTCCAGCATCTTTTCGCGCGGCAGGTCGGCGTTGTAGGTCGGGACCTGGTGCAGCAACAAAATGTATTGAGCCATGTCGATCTCCTCTCGGTGATGACGGCGGCACACTGCCCCGTCATCTCATCGACGTCCGGCCGCCTCGGGAATCGACATCCTCAGGCAGCTTTTTTCAACGCTTCCGGATTGATGACGTTGATCGGCTTGCCGTCCAGCCAGGCCTCGATGTCCTCGATGGTGCCGGCATAGAAGTGCCGGTAGCTGTCCTCGACGACGTAGCCCAGGTGGGGGATCAGGGTGACGTTCTCGAGCTTGGTGAAGGGATGGCCCGGGGCCACCGGCTCCTTGTCGTACACGTCGAGGCCGGCATGGGCGATGGTGCGGTTCTTGAGCGCGGCCAGCAGCGCCGCCTCATCGACGATCGGCCCGCGCGAGGTGTTCACCAGGATGGCGCTCTTCTTCATCTTGGCGAGGTCGGCTGCGCCCAGAAGCCCGCGGCTGCGATCCGACAGCACGAGATGGATGCTGACGAAGTCCGAGGTCGCGAGCAGCTCGTCCTTGGTGACGAGCTTGGCCCCACCCTTGGCCGCTGCTTCCGCCGTGAGATTCTGGCTCCAGGCCACGACGTCCATGCCGAAGGCCTTGGCATAACCGGCGACGCGGCTGCCCAGACGCCCCAGCCCGATCACGCCCAGCCGCTTGCCCTCGAGCACGACCATCTGCTCGACGCCGTCATGCCAGCCGCCGGAGCGCATCAGGCGCTCGGCCTTGGCGAGATCGCGGGCGCACATCATCAGCAGTGCCCAGGTGAGCTCGGCGGTCGAGGCGTTGGAGCCGCCGCCCGGCGTGTTGCTGATGGGAATGCCGCGGTCGGTCGCGGCTTTGTCGTCCAGGCTCGAGGCGCGGGCGCCGGTCAGCACCATGAACTTGAGGTTGGGGAGCTTCTCGATCAGCGCCCGCGGGAAGGCAGTGCGCTCGCGCAGCAGGCCCAGCATGTCGAACGGCGCGAGCTTCTTCGCCGCGTCATCGACCGACGTGAACGGCTCGTGGAACACGGTGATCTCCA
Organism: Reyranella sp.; assembly: GCA_016780605.1. Lineage (GTDB taxonomy): Bacteria > Pseudomonadota > Alphaproteobacteria > Reyranellales > Reyranellaceae > Reyranella. The sequence continues at coordinate 4,503 of JADHLS010000379.1, read as the reverse complement.
CGCCGCGTTTCCTGAGGCGGTCCCAGTCGGCCATCTTCAGCGCGACCTTCTGATAGTCGTCGAGCAGGGCGAGTTTGTGGGTTTGCGGCATAGCGTTTCCTGGGAGATGATGGATGGGCAAAGAAACACTATAGCCGCAGGAGACGGTCATGAGCATCACCGTCAAGCCGGTGACGCCCGACTTCGTGGCCGAGATTTCCGGTCTCGACCTTGCCCAGCCACTCACGGCCGCCGATCGCGACGTGGTCGAGGCGGCGATCAACCGGTATGCGGTCGTGATCTTCCACGACCAGAAACTGACCGACGACCAGCAGATCGACTTCGCGCGCCATTTCGGGCCGATCCATTCCTCCGCCCAGCGCGCGCGCCACACCACCATCAAGCATCGGCTGGCCTCGGCCGAGATCGCCGACATCTCCAATCTCGACGGTGATGCCAACGTCCTGGCACCTGACAGCAAGCGGCGGCTGGACTGGCTGGCCAATCGGCTGTGGCACACCGACGCCTCGTTCCGCGCCGTGCCGGGCGCGCTCAGCCTCCTCTATGCCCATGTCGTGCCGGACGAAGGCGGCGAGACCGAGTTCGCCGACTTGCGGGCGGCCCACGACGCCCTGCCGCAGAGCACCAAGGACCGGATCGAGCCGCTGATCGCCGAGCATTCGATCTGGCATTCGCGCGGCCAGCTCGCGGTCACGAAGTACACAGAGGAGGAGTTGAAGAGCCTGCCGCCGGTGCCGCAGCGCGTGGTGCGCAGGCATCCCGGCTCTCATCGCAAGACGCTCTACGTCGCGAGCCACGCCTCGCACATCATCGGCATGCCGGTGGCCGACGGCCGGCTGCTGCTGATGGACCTGATCGAGCATGCGACGCAACGGCGGTTCGTGCACAGCCACAGCTGGCGACAGGGCGACCTGGTGATCTGGGACAACCGCTGCACCATGCATCGCGCCCGGCCGTTCGACACCACCAAGGTGCGCGACCTGCGCCGCGTGACGACGCGCGACGTCGCCTCGACGCTCGAGCAGGCGGCGTGATCCTTAGGCGCCGAGCGCCGACGTGATCAGCTCGGTGTCGACGTAGTCGATCATCTGCTTCACCTTGCCGTCGACGATGCGACAGACGATGCAATAGGTGTTGTTGTAGGGCTTGCCGCTCCGCGCGGTGGCGCGGCCTTGCGCCTGCATCACGACATACTCTCCCTCGGCGATGAACCGCTCGGGCTCGAAGACGACCGGACCGTCCGCCAAGCGCGCTCGCAAGGGCTTCAGGGGCTTGTCGATCACTTCCTGCTTGCCGCGCGATGTGCCCGACAGCGCCGTGCTGCCGATGATGGTCCATTCGACGTCGTCCGCCAGGCTGTCGAGCAACGGTTGGACGTTGCCCCTGGAGATCTCGGCATAGACCTGCTGCAGGAGCTGCTTGTTGGCTGCTTTCATGTTTTGCTCGCTATTCTAGATTCTACATCCGTACTTAGCATCCATCATGCTGGGTATCAGAGTCAAACTCAGATAGACTCCTTCAATGGATCATCCGCGCTTCCTTTATGACCTCGAGCACTGCTCGATCCGCCGCGCGCTCGACGTGCTGGGCGAGAAATGGACCCTGCTCGTGTTGCGCGAGGCCTTTTACGGTCTTAGCCGCTTCGACGACTTCGCGCGGGCGCTGGCATGCGGCCGCGGCGTGCTGAGCGCGCGGCTGAAGACCCTGACCGAGGCCGGCATCCTCGAGCGGCGCGAATACCGCGAGCCCGATCAACGGGCGCGCGCGGAATACCGCCTGACCGACAAGGGTCGCGATCTCTTCCCGGCCCTGCTCGCCCTCTCGCAATGGAGCGAACGGTGGACGCCGCCGCCGGACGGGCCGGTGGCCCGCGTGCTCGATCGCAAGTCCCGCCAACCCGTCACCATCGTCATGACGAGCGATCGCGGCGTCGAGCGGCTCGGCATGCGCGACATCGAGATTCTGCCCGGTCCCGGAGCCAGGCGTGTCGATCCCGCAAAGCGGCGACAATAGGCTAAGCTCGCCCAACGCTCGGGGAGGAAATCGGCAATGCCACGACCTGTCGACATCTGGCTGGCCGCTGGCGTGCGCACGCCGTTCGCCAAGGTCGATGGACCGCTCGCCGCCTTCGATGCCATCGAGCTCTCGGTGCCGGTGGGGCGCCACATGGTCGACTTGCTGAAAGGCGGCAAGCCCGACTTCGCGGTGTGGGGTGTCGTGGTGCCTTCGCTCACCTTCAGCAACATCGCCCGCGAGGTGCTGATGGATGCTGGCATCGACGCCACGGTGCCCGCCTATTCCACGGTGATGGCCTGCTCGACCAGCATGATGGGCGCCATCGAGGCGGCCGGCATGATCGACGGCGAGGCCTACAACCTTGCCCTGGTGGGCGGCGTCGACAGCCTCAGCCGCGTGCAGATCGGGCTGGGGCAGAAACTCAGCGACTGGCTGCGCAAGTTTCAGCAGGCGCGCTCGCTCGGCCAGAAGATCGACCACGTCACGCACGTCCAGCTGAAGGACATCCGGCTGTTCATCCCGGCGATCGCCAATCGCACCACTGGCCTCAGCATGGGCGAGCATACCGAGATCACCGCCAAGGAATGGCAGATCGGCCGCCAGGAGCAGGACGAGATCGCCCTCGAAAGCCACCGGGGCGCGATGGCCGGCTGGGACAAGGGCTTCTTCGACGACCTCGTGATCCCGATGGCCGGCGTCAAGCGCGACACCATTCCGCGCAAGGACACCTCGCTGGAGAAGCTCGCCAAGCTGCTGCCGTCGTTCGACCGCACCAGCGGCAAAGGCACGCTGACGGCCGGCAACTCCTCGCCGCTGACCGACGGCGCCGCCGCGATCTGGGTCGCCTCATCCAAGGGCCTGCAGCGGCTCCCATCCACGACACCGCGCGTAAAACTGGTCGACTGGGAGATCGGCTCGGTCGACTTCCGCGTCGAGGGGCTCTTGATGGCGCCGGCCTTCGCCATCCCGCGCCTGCTGGCGCGCAACAACCTCACCTATGGCGACATCCATCTCTGGGAGATCCATGAGGCGTTCGCAGCCCAGGTGGCGTTCCATCTCAAGGCGCTGCAGGACCCGGTCTTCCTGCGCGACAAGGCTCATGTGCCGCGCGACTTCGGGCCATTCCCCAGGGAGCGCATGAACCCGAACGGCGGCAGCACGGCGATCGGCCATCCATTCGGCGCCACCGGCGCCCGTATCATCAGCCAGGCGGTGAAGGAGCTCGCCGCCATGCCCCGGGGGCAGCGCGCCATCGTCAGCATCTGCGCCGACGGCGGCCAGGGCAGTGTTCTGTTGTTGGAGGCGGCATGATGAGCATCGACTTCCTGGTCACGACGCTGATCATCGTGGTCTCGCCGGGGATCGGCGTGCTCTACACCATCGCCACCGGCCTCTCGCGCGGCGCCCGGGCCAGCGTGGTCGCGGCGTTCGGCTGCACGCTCGGCATCGTGCCGCATATGGCGGCGGCCATCATGGGGTTGGCCGCGCTGCTGCACACTAGCGCCATCGCCTTCCAGACCATGAAGTATCTCGGCGTCGCCTACCTGCTCTACATGGCGTGGATGACGCTGCGGGAGCACGGCGCGCTGAAGGTCGAGGAGACGGTCGATCAGAAGTCGGCAATGCAGGTGATCGTGCACGCCATCCTGATCAACATCCTGAACCCCAAGCTCTCGATCTTCTTCTTCGCCTTCCTGCCGCAGTTCGTCAGCACCGAGGAGGCCCAGCCGGTGCTGCGCATGTCCGAGCTCTCGGGCGTGTTCATGCTGATGACCTTCGTGGTGTTCGTGGGCTACGGCCTGTTCGCCGCGGCGGTGCGCCGACACGTGATCTCGCGGCCGGCGGTGCTCACCTGGATGCGTCGCGCCTTCGCCGGCGCCTTTGCCGCGCTGGGCGCGAAGCTCGCGCTCGCCGATCGATGACGCAGAAGCAGGACGACCAACACCACTACCTCACCCTGAGGAGCGCCCGCAGGGCGCGTCTCGAAGGGTGGCAACCCACACATACTTTGGGGCCCATCCTTCGAGACGCCGTGCTGCGCACGGCTCCTCAGGATGAGGTACCGGCGTAGATGCACCCCACGCGCTTCCGCTGGTTCATCGTCTTCCTTCTGTTCGCGATCACCGTCGTCAATTACATCGACCGAGCGGCGATCTCCTATGCCATCCCGCTGATCCAGCGGGACCTGCATTTCTCGCCGGCGGAATCGGGCGCCATCTTGGGCGCCTTCGGCCTGGGGTACGCGATCACCACCCTCCTGGGAGGATTCGCCGTCGACCGTTGGGGCGCGCGGCTGGTGCTCACGGTCGCGGCAGTCCTGTGGAGCCTGTCGATCGGCATGACGGCGCTGGCGACGGGCGTTGCCATGCTCTACGCGGCGCGCGTTCTGCTGGGGGTGTCGGAGGGTCCCAACTTCCCCGCCCTGACGGGCGCGGTCACCCACTGGCTGTCACCGCAGGAAAGAGCGACGGCGCTCGGCAACGCCCT
>JADHLS010000378.1 GCA_016780605.1 Reyranella sp. | reverse complement strand
CGGCGGTCGCTACGCGGTGGCGCCTTGTTGGGCACGAACAGCAGGTCGAGCTGGGCGGTGGCGCCATCGAGCGGCCGCCGACGCAAGCCCACGATATCGGCCAGCGCGAAGCCGTGCTCGCCCAGGAAGCGAATGGTGCCGTCGACTTCGGCGCCGTCCTTGACGGTGGCGATCGTGCTGGTCTCGATGATCAGGGCGTCAATTTCGGCGAGCCGGCCGGTCATGCCGCCCAGCACCATCAGCTCGGCGCCCTGCACGTCGATCTTGCAGAGCGAGGGCCGAGCGATGGGACCGAACAGCGTATCGAAGCGGCGCACGGGCACGCAGTCGACGCGGCGCACCTGGCGCGGGCCCAGCTCCTCCAGCAGGGTCGATTCCTGGATGTCGGCGCGCACTTCCAGCATCGCCGTCCCTTCATGGTCGCCCAGCGCCACGGCATGGACCTCACAGCGCAGCCGGCGTGCGAGGCGATGCATGTAGGCGAGCGATTCATGCGCGGGATCGATCAGGTGATAGAACGCGTCGGGAAAGGCGCGATAGAGCGGGAAGGTGCCGTAGCCGACGCCGATGTCGAACACCGTCACCGGCTTGAAGCCGTGATGCTTCAGGACCGCCATGCTGCGCGGCCACGACGGCAGGCCCGAGAGCTGCGGCAGCGACGAAACGATCGGACGCAGCGTGTTTTTCAGGAATGCCGTGATCTGTTGGCCGGCCGGCACCGCGATGCTCCATGGCAATTGAGGGGGAGCCGCATGCTCGACCAATCGCCGGCGGTGGTGGTGTGATCAATGGGTGGCGTCATGGCTGGGAGCGCGCCAAATCCAACACTACCTCACCCTAATGAGCATCGCGAAGCGATGCGTCTCGAAGGGTGGCAACAACACGACCGTGGCCCACCCTTCGAGACGCGCCCTTTGGGCGCTCCTCAGGGTGAGGTTGTGGGGCTGGTCCGCCGACGATGATCGCCACTGGAGCCCGGCAAAGAAAAAGCCGGGCGATGGCCCGGCTTTTCGTCGTTCTAAGTCAGCGCGCTCAGCCCTGGTCGAGGAAGCTGCGCAGCATGCGGCTGCGGCTGGGATGCTTCAGCTTGCGCAGCGCCTTGGCTTCGATCTGGCGGATGCGCTCGCGGGTGACCGAGAACTGCTGGCCGACCTCTTCCAGCGTGTGATCGGTGTTCATGCCGATGCCGAAGCGCATACGCAGCACACGCTCCTCGCGCGGCGTCAGCGTCGCCAGCACCCGGGTCGTGCTTTCGCGCAGGTTGCCCTGGATCGCGGCTTCCAGCGGGATCACCGCGTTCTTGTCCTCGATGAAGTCGCCGAGATGTGAATCCTCCTCGTCGCCGATCGGCGTCTCGAGGCTGATCGGCTCCTTGGCGATCTTCAGCACCTTGCGGACCTTCTCGAGAGGCATGCCGAGCTTCTCGGCCAGCTCCTCGGGCTGCGGCTCGCGGCCGATCTCGTGCAGCATCTGGCGGCTGGTGCGGACCAGCTTGTTGATGGTCTCGATCATGTGCACCGGGATGCGGATGGTGCGTGCCTGGTCGGCGATCGAGCGCGTGATGGCCTGACGGATCCACCACGTGGCGTAGGTCGAGAACTTGTAGCCGCGGCGGTACTCGAACTTGTCGACCGCCTTCATCAGGCCGATGTTGCCTTCCTGGATCAGGTCGAGGAACTGCAGGCCTCGGTTGGTATATTTCTTGGCGATGGAGATCACCAGGCGCAGGTTGGCCTCGATCATTTCCTTCTTGGCGCGCATCATCTCGCGCTCGCCGTCCTGCACGGTCTTGCACATGCGACGGAACTCGAAGATCGGCGCCCCGGCGGCGTCGGAGATCGCCTTGATCTCGGCGCGCAGCTTCTCGACGTCGGTCGCCCGCTTCTTGGCGAAGTCCTTCCAGCCCTTGCCCGACAGCTTGCTCACCTTGTCGAGCCAGTTGGGATCGATCTCGTGCGTCAGGTAGTTGTCGAGGAAGTCCTGGCGCGGGATGCGGAAGCCCTCGGCGAGCCGGAGCAGCTTCCCCTCCAGCATCATCAGCTTGCGGTTGAGGTCGTACAGCGAGAGCTTCAGCTGCTCGAGGCGGTTGGCGTTGATGTGCACCGCGCGCACCAGCTCGACGATCTTCTTGCGGTGCTTCTCGTAGCTCTTCTCGAACTCGGCGCTGGGCTTCTGGCCGCGGCTCAAGGTCGACAGGCGCCGGTTCTGCACCTTCGACATCTCGGCATAGACCTTGGCGATGCGCGTCAGCGAGCGCAGCACTTCAGGCTTCAGCTTCTCTTCGAGAGCCGACAGCGACAGCGCGTTCTCGTCGTCGTCCTCGCCACCCTCGGTCGCGCCCTCGGCAGCGGCCTCGCCGTTGGCCTGCGGCGGAGGCGGCGCTGGCCGGACCAGCTTCGGCATCGACGGGCGCGGGACCGGCGGCGGCGCCGGGGTCGCCATGGCGCCCTTGCCTTCGCCAGGTGCGCCGCCCTGCGTCGCCTCGAGGTCGATCACGTCGCGCAGCAGCATGCGGCCTTCGTTGATCGCGTCGCGCCACATCAGCAGCGCGGTGATCGTCATCGGGCTCTCGCAGATGCCGCCGATCATCTTGTCCTGGCCGGCCTCGATGCGCTTGGCGATCTCGATCTCGCCCTCGCGGCTCAGCAGCTCGACACTGCCCATCTCGCGCAGGTACATGCGCACGGGATCGTCGGTGCGGCCGAGCTCCTCGTCCTCGCCGGTCGCCTCGGCCGCCACCACGGCGGTCTTGGCCGGCTCGGCCGGGGTGGCCGTAGCGGTGTCTTCCTGCTCCTCGGCCTCGACCACGTTGACGCCGGCTTCCGACAGCATCGCCATGGTGTCCTCGATCTGCTCGGAGGACACTTCGTCGGGCGGCAGCGCCGCGTTCAGCTCGTCATAGGTGACGTAGCCCCGTTCCTTGCCCTTCTGGACGAGCTTCTTGAGCTCGGCTCCCAGAGTATCGAGCAAGGGAGCGTCGGGCCCCTCTTCGCGGGCATCGGTGGCTTCTGGCTGGGCTACGGGCGCTGTCTTGGTCGCCATTACTTATTCCTTGGGTCCACAAACAGTTAAAACGGCCGGTCGGGCCGTGGAATTGGCTGCAAGAAGGGGAGGCAGGGAGGGCGGCCCTGAAAACTACCCTTCTACTATATGGGGCTTAACTTCAAGTTCGGATAGAGGTTACTGCATTGAATTCGGCCGCAGACCTCTAGCCGGTGCCCGATTCGAGGCTTTCCCGCCGCATCCGGTCCAGGATGGCCTGAAGACGCTGCAAATTCTCCTCGCTCATGTCCTCGGCCAGGGCCTCCTCGGCCCGTTTCAGCTCCTCCGGGTCGGTCGTGAGCTGGCTGAGATGCCGCGCCATCCGGCGCCACTGGCCGACCCAGCCGTCCGGGTCGGCCGGATCGTCGCGGAAGGCTTCCCGAGCCTTGGCCCGGGCGCCGGCCGCCAGCCGGCCCAGACCGGAGCGCTCCAGATGTTCCTCGATCAGCCGGGCTTCAAGGGGGATGTCAGACCTTTCCGCCCCTGGGCTTTCCGTCCCTGGCGCCATGAGGGCTTCCTCGGCGGCCGGGTCGATCCCCTCATGGACCAGGGACAGGGCATCCAGGAGGCCGCTGCGCAGGCGGGCCAGCTCGGCGCTGGCAATGGGGAGCGCCGCCACATCCTCGGCCAGGGTGTGCAGCAGGGCCGGCCGCTCAAGCAGGGCGCCCAGCAAAGCCCGCTCCTGGCGTGAGCCGTCCAGATCAGTCCCGGCTCGCCGGGCGGCGGAACCCGCGGCAAAGGGCGCAGGGTCCTGGCCGAGCCCTCGGCCCCAACCGCGATCTGGCCCGCGGAAGCTGCGGCGCTGGCCCGGCTGCCAGGCGGTGCCCTCGGGCCGGCGCAGGCGGCCGAGGCGGCTGCGCATCTCGGTGCGATAGAAGTCGCGAACCACGGGATCGGCGATCTCGGCCACCCGCTGCTCGACGGCGCGCTGCAGGCTGGCGCGCCGCTCCGGCGTATCGGTGGGTTTGCCCTCGGTCTCCATGCTCCAGATGACGTCGGACAGGGGCTGCGCCACGTCGAGGCTGCGGCGCATGGCGTCGACGCCGCGGGTGCGGATCAGGCTGTCGGGATCCTCGCCAGCCGGCAGGGTGAGGAACCGCAGGCTCTTGCCGGCGCTCAGCAAGGGCAGCGCGCGCTCGGCCGCGCGATTGGCGGCGCGGCGGCCGGCATTGTCGCCGTCGAAGCAGAGATAAGGCTCGTCGGCGAGCTTCCACAGCTCGGCCAGCTGGCCCTCGGTCAACGCCGTGCCGAGCGGCGCGACCGCACCGGTGAAGCCGGCGCCATGCAGGGCGATCACGTCCATGTAGCCCTCGGCCACGATCACCGGCTGGTCCTTGGTGGTGGCCTGCCGCGCCCGATCGAGGCAGTAGAGATTGGCGCCCTTGTGGAACAGCGGTGTCTCGGGCGAGTTGAGGTACTTGGGCTCGCCCACGCCCATGACTCGGCCGCCGAAGGCGATGACCCGGCCGCGGCGATCGTTGATGGGAAACATCACGCGGCCGCGGAAACGATCGTAGGGCTCGCGGGTGTTGTCGTCGGGCTGGATGGCAAGGCCTGCCTCGACGATCTTGTCGATGGGCACGTTCTCGCGCTTCAGATGGGCGAGCAGGCCGTCGCGCGAGTCGGGCGCGAAGCCCAGCCGGAAATCGTCGATGACGGCGTCCTCGAGGCCACGACCGCGTAGATAGTCGAGGCCCTGGCGACCCACGGGAAGGCGAAGCTGCTTCTGAAACCAGCGTGCGGCTTCTTCGACGACCTGCTGAAGCGTCGATACACGCTCGGCGCGCTCGCGCTCCACCGGCGTGGCACGCGGCACCGGCAGGCCGACTTCGTGGGCGAGCTTCTCGACCGCCTCGGGAAACGACAGGCCCTCGGTCTTCATGACGAAGTCGATGGCGCTGCCCTTCTCATGGCAGCCGAAGCAGTAGAAGAAGCCCTTCTTGTCGTTGACCGTAAAGGACGGTGTCTTCTCGTTGTGGAAGGGGCAGAGGCCGGCATATTCCGCGCCCGACCGGCGCTTCAGCGAAACCTTGCGGCCGACGACGTCGGACAGGCTGATGCGCGCGCGCAGTTCGTCGAGGAAGCCCGGGGGGAAGGCCATGGCTCAAGATGGCCCTCGCCGCACGACGACGCCATGGGGATTAGACGGGATAGTGGGGATGGTCCTAGCGTTTGCGCGGTTGGCGAGCCGATTTGGGCGGAAGCGACTCGACAAACTTGACGCCGCGCTTGACCCATTTGCGCAAGCTCGCCGCCGTCCGATAGCCATCGGGCATGACACGCACGAAGCCGGCTATCGAGCGGCCGGCCATGGTCATCGGCTTCACGTGCGGCTCCTTCAGGACACCGGCCTGCGCTTCGGGGCCGACGCGGACCAGGATGCCGCCGCGGCCGCTCGCCGTGACGCACATATGACCGCTCACCATGAAGACAATGCCGCCCATCATCTTCCGTTCGACGACGTCATGCCGGTCGCTCAGAAGGACGCGGATGCCGTCGGCGGCCTGCACGTCGTAGGGCATGAAGCTGCTATATCACGGTTCTTCAGCGAGACCCTGCCGCCGACGATTGCTGTCGATGACAGCAACGGCCCGGCGGCAAGCGCTTCGCTTTTACGGGTCTCCTACGGTGCGAAAAAACTCAGTGCAGATTGTTTTCCTGTACCATAGTGATTGATAATTTTGAGCACTTCAGTGATGTTCGGAGATGCCGATGGCTCCCTGAGCGGTCGTCCGCTCTATGCATCGTTCATCCGTTACCCTGTTGGCCGCCCGCCGCCGACGCAGCCTCCGCGCGCGCGACTCCGAGCCGGGCGGGCATCTCGAAGGAATACCGCCAGCGTAACTATCGAAATT
>JADHLS010000377.1 GCA_016780605.1 Reyranella sp. | reverse complement strand
TTATGTCGGGTTGGCGAACTTTGCCGCCGGGCGCACCGCCGGCACGCTGCTGGGCCGCTATGTCGGCGCGCGGCTCGGGACCGTCGGCGTGATCGCGGGCTCGCTGGCGCTGCGCGATCACGCTGAGCGCCTTGCCGGGTTCGTGCAGGCCGTGGGCGAAGTGGCGCCGCATCTCGACATTGCGCCGACCCGCGAGGGTCGCGACGATCGCCAGCGCACCCAGGCCGCGGTCGAGGGGCTGATGGCATCGTTCCCCGATCTTGTCGGGCTCTATGTCATCGGCGCCGGCAAGCGCGGCGCCGTTGCCGCGCTCGAGCAGGCGAGGCGCACCCGCGACGTCGTGTTCGTCGGCCACGAGCTCACGCCCGATACTCGCCGGTTCCTGATCTCGGGCGCCATGGATGCCGTCATCAACCAGGATCCGGGCCACGAAGCGCGCTCGGCGGCGCGCGTGCTGCTTGCCCATTGCGAGGACCGGCCGATCAATCCCGATCAGGAGCGCATCCGCATCGACGTCTTCGTGAAGGACAACCTGCCTTAGCTTCCGCTAGAAGTGCCGCGATGGGACGCCCCTCCAAAGGCCGCGCAACGACGACGGCTACGCCGACGATCATCCTGGTGCGCCCGCAGCTCGGCGAGAACATCGGCATGGCCGCGCGCGCCATGCTGAATTGCGGTCTGTCGAGCCTGCGGCTGGTGGCGCCGCGCGACGGCTGGCCCAATGCCAAGGCGCAGCGGGCGGCGTCGGGCGCCGATGTCGTGCTGGACAAGGCCAAGGTCTTCGATTCGGTGGAGGACGCGGTGACCGACCTGGAGCGCGTCGTCGCGACGACGGCGCGCAACCGCGAGCTCAGCCAGCGCATCGTGACGGCGCGTCGCGCCGCCGAGGAGGTCCACGGCTGGATCGCCAGCGGGGAGAAAGTCGGCATCCTGTTCGGGCCCGAACGCACGGGTCTCACCAACGACGACATGGTGCACGCCGATACGGCGCTCTCGATCCCGCTCAACCCGCAATTCTCGTCGCTCAACATCGCCCAGGCCGTGCTGCTGGTCGCCTACGAATGGGCGGTGGCTGGCGAGACGGCGCCGGCCGAGCGCATGTCGGACCATTCAACGCGGCCGGCGACCAAGGACGAGCTCATAAATCTCTTCGCTCATCTCGAGCGTGCGCTCGACCAGTCGGGCTTCCTGCGCAACAAGGCGATGCGGCCGGCGATGGTGAACAACCTGCGCGCCTTTCTGCAGCGCGCGGCGATGACCGAGCAGGAGGTGCGTTCCTTCCACGGCGTCATCAAGTATCTGGCCAAGCACAAGCACAGCGAGGAATGAGCATGTCCACCACCGCCAAAATCTCCTGGGTCGACGGCGCGCTGTTCGTCGCCGAGGCGGGCAGCGGCCACACCATCACCATGGACGGCGCCGCCGACATCGGCGGGCGCAATCTTGCCGCGCGGCCGATGGAGGTCCTGCTGATGGGCATGGGCGGCTGCACGGCGATCGACGTCGTGTCGATGCTGAAGAAGCAGCGCCAGGACATCGAAGGGGTCGAGGTGTCGATGACGGCCGAGCGTGCCGACGATTTCCCCAAGGTCTACACCTCGGTGAAGCTCGTCTACACGGTGCGCGGGCGCAAACTGAACCGGGCGCTGGTCGAGCGCGCCGTCAGCCTGTCGGACGAGAAGTACTGTTCGGCCACCGCCATGTTCAAGAAAACCGCCCAGGTGACCCACGAAGTCGTGCTGGTCGAGATCTAAGTCATTGATTCTCAAGCAGGAACGCCTGCTTGACTGGGGCGAGATCGACAGTATCTTCCCGGCCTTCTCCGGAGAACGTGGCTGTGGGCTCTCGGGCCTCCATCCCGCCCCCACTCGTGTGGGACCAAGGCCTATCCGGACAACAGCGTCGCCAGGCCTTGAATCCTGGGCGCACAACGATGGAGCGATCGCGTGAGCAAGCGCGAGAATTCGAAGTACAAGATCGACCGCCGCCTCAGGGTCAACCTGTGGGGCCGTCCCAAGAGCCCGATCAACAAGCGCGAATACGGTCCCGGCCAGCACGGCCAGGGTCGCCAGAAGCCGACCGACTACCGCCTGCAGCTCATGGCCAAGCAGCGGCTCAAGGGCTACTACGGCTCGGTCTCGGAGCGCCAGCTGCGCCGCTACTATCTCGAGGCGGTGCGCCGCAAGGGCGACACCGGCGAGAACCTGGTCGAGATCCTGGAGCGCCGGCTGGACGCCGTCATCTACCGCATGAAGTTCGCCATCACCGTGTTCGCCAGCCGCCAGCTGGTCAGCCACGGCCACGTCAAGGTGAACGGCAAGCGGGTCAACATCGCGTCCTACCTGGTGAAGGACAACGACGTGATCGAGCTCACGTCGAAGGCCAAGGAGATGGCGCGCGTGCTCGAGGCGACGCAGACCGCCGAGCGTGACGTGCCCGAGTACGTCAATGTCGACCACAAGGACATGAAGGGCACCTTCGTGCGCGGGCCCAAGCTCGCCGACGTGCCCTATCCCGTGCAGATGGAGCCGTCGCTGGTGGTCGAGTACTACAGCCGCTGATCCGAACTACGAGCTGTCGACACGACAAAGACCCGCCCTTGTGGCGGGTCTTCTGTTTCAGGGGGCTCGCGCGGCGCGGCGCGGGCCGTTGAACGTGAACTCATAGTTGAAATAAAGCCGGTACTCGGTGGTCGATGCCATCGTGCCGTCCTGGAACTGGTTGAGATAGCCGGCGCGCGCCCTGAGCTGCAGCGGCTTCAGCCAGTCGGGCACCGGCTGCAGATCGGCGCGGAACGCCAGCTCGAGATCGTACTCGTTGTTGGTGGCAAGCGGCGCGCGCGTCACCGGATTGATCGCCCGGTCCCCAAAGGTTGCCGAGCCGACGAAGAGCAGGCCGGGCAATCCGACGTCCTTGAAGTCGAAGGCAAGGCCTGCCTGGAAGGCGCGCTCACCCGCCCGGTCGAAGTTCCTCACCAGCTGTGAGCTGTAGCCCAGCCAGATGCCGTACGGCGCCCTGTACGCTGCCGCGCTGCCGACCTGGGTGTAGGCCGTCCCAAGCGATAGCGGTCCCCAGATCAGGTTGGCCCGCGCGCCGGCGACGAAGGTGCTGAACGACGAGCCGGTGAGCAGATTGCCGCCATTGCTGCCCTGAACCATGAACTGGCCCATCAGCCGGAGCTTGATGTCTTCGGTCACCGGGAAGGTCACCGCGCCGTCGCTGTAGCTCGAGGTCAGGATGTCCGGCACGTAGTAGAGCGACGTGCGACCGCCCGCCTTCTCGAGGTTGCCGTACTTCAGGCTGCCCAGCCACATGCCGGCATTGACGTTGGGGGCCCCGGCGCGCTCGGCCATGTTGATGAAGGTCGAACTCTCCCTGAGCTTCATGGCGGCGACGTAGCCTGCGAAGTAGTTGACTGGCCCGACCAGGCCGCGCAGCGCATAGGCCTCGAAGGTGTAGGGGATCATGCGGGTGTCGTTGGGGTTCACCTCAAGCTCGTTGATGGACTGTCGGTAACCGGTGAAGACCTGTCCCAGCGCCCGCGCCGAGACAAAGGCCTGGCCAAGCGTGAAGAAGCCGTATCCGCCGGGCTTCAGCAGGCCCGTGCCGTCCGACGTCGGCGGCGGCGCCCAGAACGGCTGGGTCGTGTAGCCCACGGCGCCCAGCTGAAGGGTGTCGTAGAGCCAGCCCGTCTCGAGGCCGACCCAGCCGCCTCCGGCCCACGCCGCCTCGTTCCGTACGTTCGGCGGATTGGTCCGGTCACGGTACATGCTGCGCAGGTGAACGACCGCCGACGCGTCGTCATAAAGGAAGCGCTGCAGTTCCTCGCCCAGGCCCTGCGCCCGCACGGGCTCGAGCGTGGCCCAAGCCAGCAGCATCCCGACCAATGCCCGCCCGACGAGCCTGATCCCTCGCCCCGGAGGCGCTTTTCTCCCCATCGCCGTCCCCCTGCGACGACGGCATTATTCCCGCGAGATGACAATCCGGATCAACCCGCTTGCGCATCCCTCTGTCGCCTAGTAAGGGCGGGCACCGGCGTGATTTGCGGCGCCGCCGGTTCTGTCCTTGGCGTGGCAATTGCACGACAAATCGTGTCTCAGGGGGCGATCACCTCGCAATAATGTAGTTTGGCGGCGGTTCTCCCTGTCCGGTAACGCAGGCAACGCATATAATCCCCGTCGGGGCTGGGGATCTGGAGAGTCTGGGATGCGGATGGTCCGTTTGGCGGTTCTCGCGGTGATCGCGGTCGCGGTCGGCGGGGCCGGCTATGTCTACCGCGATCAGGTAGCGCAAAGGCTTGGGTTTGGTGCCGCGGCGAGCGCCGCGGAGAAAGGCAGTGCCGCCAGTCCAGCCGCTGCCGCCCAGCCGCAGGGCCGGCGCGGCCGCGCCAACCCGGGCGGGCCGGTGCCGGTGGTCGTCACGGCGGTGACGCCCAAGCCAATGCCGATCATCGTCGAGGCGGTCGGCACCGTCCAATCGATCTCCTCTGTAACGCTCAAGACGCGCATCGACAGCCAGATCGTCAAGGTCAACGTCCAGGAAGGCGCCTTGGTCAAGGAGGGCGATCTCCTGTTCGAGCTCGATGCCCGCACCCTCAAGGCGCAGCTGGCGCAGATCGAGGCGCAGATCCGCAAGGACCAGGCCCAGGTCGAGCAGGCCAAGCGCGACACGGTCCGCGCCGGCGACCTGCTCACCAAGGGCGCAGGCACGGTCGTCGCCCGCGACACCAACTTCACGACACAGAAGGCGGCGGAGGCCCAGCTCGAGGCCGATGAGGCCATGCGCCAGAACATCCTGACGCAGATCAGCTACACCGAGATCCGCGCGCCGGTCTCGGGCCGCATTGGCTCGATCCCTTACAAGGCCGGCACCATCCTGCGGGTCGGCGACAACACCGCGACCAGCGTGCTTGCCACGATCAACCAGGTCGACCCGATCTTCGTGCAGTTCGCCATCCCGCAGGTCTTCCTGCCGGATCTGCGCGCCGCCATGGCCAAGGGCGACGTCAAGGTCACGGCGATCGTCGACGACAATCGCAAGCAGTCCGGATCGATGGCCTTCATCGAGAACAACGTCGATCCCAACACCGGCACCGTCACCGGCAAGGCCAAGATCGACAACGCCAACGAAGGCCTGTGGCCCGGCCAGTTCGTCAAGGCAGAGATCATGCTCGGCACGGAGCCCAACGCGCTCGCCGTGCCGGCCCCCGCCGTTCAGCTCGGGCCGCAAGGGCCCTACGTGTTCGTCATCAAGGACGGCAACACCGCCGAGGTCCGCCCGGTGACCATCTCGCGGACCCAGGGCGGCGAATCCGTGATCGCAAGCGGCCTCAAAGCCGGTGAGCAGGTGGTCGTCGATGGCCAGCTGCGGCTGGTCAACGGCGCCCCCGTGGCGGTGCGCCCGCCGCAGGGCGAGCCCCCCAAGGCCAGCGCCACGCCGCGCGGCTAGGGAAGGGCACAGCCGATGATTTCAGCGCTCTGCATTCGCCGTCCGGTGATGACCATCCTGGTGATGGTGTCGTTCATCATCGCGGGCGTGTTCGGCTACAAGAACCTGCCGGTCGCCGCCGTGCCGCGCGTCGACTTCCCGACCATCCAGGTCCAGGCGCAGCTGCCCGGCGCCAGCCCCGAGACGATGGCGTCGTCGGTCGCCTCGATCCTCGAGCGCCAGTTCTCCAACATTGCCGGCGTCACGGCGATGACGTCGACCTCGTCGCTGGGCAACACCTCGATCGTCCTGCAGTTCGACCTGAACCGGAACATCGACGGTGCCGCGCTCGACGTGCAGTCGCAGATCTCGGCCGCGATGCGCCGCCTGCCGGTCGAGCTGCCGACGCCACCGTCCTTCCGCAAGGTCAACCCGGCCGACTACCCGATCCTGTTCCTGGCGCTGAAATC
>JADHLS010000376.1 GCA_016780605.1 Reyranella sp. | reverse complement strand
AAAAAGGAGAATCGTTGTATGGCGCGTATCGCTGTGGGCGGATTTCAGCACGAGACCAATACCTTCGCGCCCCAGCAGGCGACCTGGGAGGAGTTCGTGCGCGCCGATGCCTGGCCACCGCTGCTGCGCGGGTCGGAGATGATCTCGGGTGTCGAAGGCTTCAACATCCCGATCTCGGGCGCGGTCAAGCGGCTGGCCGAGCTCGGCCATGAGGTCGTGCCGCTCGCCTGGGCGGCCGCGGCGCCGGCCTCCTACGTCACCGAGGACGCCTACGAGAAGATGTGGGCGCTGTTCGACGAGGACATCCGCAAGTTCGGGCCGTTCGACGCGATCTACCTCGACCTGCACGGCGCCATGGTGGCGGAGAACACCGAGGATGGCGAAGGCGAGCTGCTGAAGCGCATCCGCAAGATCGTGGGCGGCACGATGCCGATCGTGGCGAGCCTCGACTATCACGCCAACCTCACGCCCGACATGGCGAGCCTGGCCACCGCGCTGGTCGGCTATCGCACCTATCCGCACATCGACATGGCGGTCACCGGCAAGCGCGCTGCCGAGCTTCTGGACCGGCTGCTCAAGGAGAAGCGCCCGGTCTATCGCGCCTATCGCCAGCTCGACTTCCTGATCCCGCTGGTCTGGCAGTGCACCTTCATCGAGCCGGCCAAGGCCATCTTCGACCTGGTGGGCGAGCTCGAGTCCGGCGAGAAGAGCCACAACCAGGGCATCGTCAGCGTCACCCACACGCCCGGCTTCCCGCCGGCCGACATCGCCCAGTGCGGCCCGGCGCTGGTGGTCTATGGCCACGACAAGGAAGCCGTCGAAGCGGCGGCTGACAAGCTCGCCCATACGGTGAAGGCGCAGGAGCGCGCCTTCGACGGTGAACTGCTCGACCCCGACGCCGCGGCGCGGCGCGCCATTGAGCTGTCAAAGAACGCGACGAAGCCGATCGTGCTCGCCGACGTGCAGGACAATCCCGGCGCCGGCGGCACCTCTGATACTGTCGGCCTGTTGGCCGCCCTGATGCGTCACAAGGCCAAGGGCGCCGTGATCGGCATGATCGTCGACGAAGATGCGGCCAAGGCCGCCGTCGCGACCGGCGAGGGCAACGTCATGCACCGCGGCATCGGTGCGGTCGTCGGCTATGCCGGCGAGAAGCCGGTCGTCGCCGACTGGCGCGTCGTGAAGGTGGGCGACGGCAAGTTCATGGGCACCGGACCGTTCTACGGCGGCGCCCGGTTCCAGATCGGGCCGATGGCCCTGGTCACCGATGAGGCAAGCGGCGTCTCCGCGGTGCTCGCCAGCAAGCGCATCCAGGCCGCCGACCAGGAGATGTTCCGCCATGTCGGCGTCGAGCCTTCCAAGGTGCCGATCCTCGGCCTGAAATCGACGGTGCATTTCCGCGCCGACTTCCAGCCCATCGCCGAGACCATCTTGGTGGTGCAGTCACCCGGTGCGCATATCACCGATCCGATGGAGATGCCCTACAAGCACCTGCGCAAGGGCATCAAGCTGAAGCCCATGGGACCGGTGTGGAACGGGCAATAGTGTCGCCCTGACTAGCTAGCGAAACGCCGGTCTCAGCGCCCACACCATCGGCACCGTCGTCAGCGCGATGCAGGCCACGATGGTGAGCGCAATCGGCAGGCCGACGGCATCGCCGACGAAACCCGAGATCAGTGGGCCCGTCGCGCCGGCGACCGAGCCGCCGGTATAGAAGACCGCGAAGGCGTGCGTGCGCTTCTCGGGACTGACGAACTCGGGGATCGTGCCATAGAGCACCGACGAGGTGCCGTTCAGCATCAGCCCGACCGCCGGCAGCAGCACCAGCGCGAGCGGCAGGGCGACCGGCAGCAACAGCAGGATCAGGACGGTCGTCGCCACCTCGGTCAGGATCACCGATGGTACCACGCCGAGCTTCTCGCCCACCCAGCCCATCACCAGCTTGCCCGCCGCGCCGCCCGCGAACAGCAGCGACAGGCCAAGGCCGATGGTCGGAATGTCCGCGCCTTTGTCGCGCAACAGGAACGGCAGGAAGATCAGGAAGCCTGTCCTCACGAGATCGTCGGCGATGTGGATCGAGAACAGCAGCCAATAAGCCCATGGCCGGTCCTGCCCGGCCATGGCGGACCTGGGCGCATCGCCCTTGTCGTGCAGCGGCACGGGTTTCAGCGTGGCGAGGATCACGCCGGCGCCCGCCACCGCGAACGCCGCGACCACGATCAAGGCCTGCTGCCACCCTAACGCGGCGGCGATCACCGCAAACACCGCGGGCAGTGCCATCTTGCCGAGGTCGCCGGTGAAATTGTAGGTGCCGAGCGCCGTGCGCGAGCGCAGGCCGGAGTATGCCGCCGACACCAGGCTCGAGCCGATGGGATGCTGCGTGCTGCCGCCCAGGCCCGTCAGCAAGAGACCGATGACGACGCCGTAGATCGACCCGGTGAGGCCGGCCAGTCCGTAGCCGACGGCGATCAAGGCCGTGCCGATCGCCAGCACGCGGACACCGCCGAAGCGCACGGCGAGCTTGCCCGACGGGATCTGACCGACCGCCATGCCGCCGGAATAGACGGTCTTGAACGCGCCGATCGCGGCGTAGCTCAGGCCGAACTGGGCCTGCAGCAGCGGATAAAGGACGTTCAGAAGGTCGGTGAAGCCGTCATGCAGCGCATGCGCACCGCCGCAGACGGTCAACGTCCGACGAGGCGAAACAGAGGGGGCGACGGCGACTGTCATCTCGCCGTCACAATACTACCGGCCGGGCATCGCCCTGAACCAAAAAGCGATCTGCTGCTGGAAATCGCTTTCGGCAAAGGCGGTGTCGGTGATCAGCGAAGGCTTGCCGTTACGCGGATAGCGCACGCTCGCCAGCCGCTCGAATTTGGTATCGCTGAGATGCATCAACAACACGTCGCCCTGGCGGCGCATGAAGATCAGGTCGTGGATCTTGCGGATGTTGGTGAGACTCACAACGAAACGATCGTTGTCGTCCTCCTGGGCGATCTGGCGCACCGGGATGTCATGGTTGCCAGCCTGGTTGGTGATGCCCATCAGCGCCGGCGCCTCGGGCGCCAGCATGCTGTCCCGGCCGCTCTTCTGAATCCAAAGCACCAGCCGGTCGCCGCGTGGCGACAGCGTGTAGCGAGGCTTGTTGCTTCCGAACAGATCCGACGTTGTGCAGGCGCCGGCAGGCAGGATGAGCGTGGCGAGGAGGAGGGAGCGCCGCGCAAGTACGCTGTTGTTTTTGTTCAACCTTGGTCCTTCCCGATCTTGTCCATCTCGATCATCACCGGGGCGATGGTCTCCAGCGCGCCGTCGCGAATGGCGCGAAAGAAGCAGTTGTGACGTCCGGTATGGCAGGCGACGCCCGTCTGGTCGACCAGCACCAGCAGCGTGTCTCCGTCGCAGTCGATCCGGAGATCGACCAGGGTCTGGATGTGGCCCGACGTATCGCCCTTGCGCCACGGCGCCTTGCGCGACCGCGACCAGTAGCAGACGCGGCCTGTGCGCATGGTCTCTGCGACGGCGTCGCGATCCATCCAGGCCATCATCAGGACTTCGCCGGTATCGTGCTGCTGGGCGATGGCGGGAACCAGGCCCTGGGCGTCGAACTGGATGGCCGCGATCGCCTGGTCGATGGCGGCCGGCGGATACGTTGTGGAAACCGCGCTGTTGCTGGACATGGGTGCGAGCCTTGGCCTGCGAGAGGAACGGCGCGTATAATCGCCCTCCACCAGCTTGGCAAATCGGGACCCGAGTGAAGAAAACCGCCAAAGCCCAGGCGCACAATCACGATCACCGCCACTGCATCGAGGACGCGCTGGCCGCGGCCGAGAAGCTCTGTGCGGCGAAGGACCTGCGGTTCACGCCGCTGCGCCGCCGCGTGCTCGAGCTCGTCTGGTCGAGCCACAAGCCGGTCGGCGCCTACGCCTTGCTTGACCAGCTGCGCACCGAGGATCTCGGCTCGGCGCCGCCGACCGTCTACCGGGCGCTCGATTTCCTGATCGACAATGGGCTGATCCATCGCATTGAGCGCATGAACGCCTTCGTGGGCTGCAGCCATCCCGGCGAGGCGCATCGCGGCTTCTTCCTGATCTGCGGCGATTGCGGCAATGCCGAGGAGCTGCAGAGCGACGGGCTCGCCGCTTCGATCGCCTCGAGCGCCAGCCGGCGCGGCTTCACGGCGCGCGACATGACATTGGAAGTGACGGGGACGTGCGCCGACTGTCGGCGCACCTGAAGTGCTTCCTGATGACGACCGTCTACAAGATTGTTGCCGCTGATCTGTGGCGAGCCGCAGAAGCCAACGGTGGCTTTGCCGGCGCCGGAATAGATCTCAACGACGGGTTCATTCACCTGTCCACCGGACCGCAGGCAAGGCGCACGGCCAAGCTGTACTTCGAAGGCCAGGCCGATCTCGTGCTCGTGGCGGCTGACGGGCCGAGCCTCGGCGAAGCGCTGAAGTACGAGCCGTCGCGTGATGGCGATTTGTTTCCGCATCTCTATGGGCCGCTGCCATTGGCGGCGGTGCTGTCGGTGCGGCCACTGCCTCTCGGTCCCGACGGCAATCACGTCTTCCCGCACGACGTCGACTGAAACGGCGGCGGTTCAGGTCATCGCAAAGGTGGGGACGCGCTCGGCCTCGCCGGGCGCAAAGGCGAGAGCATTCCAGAAGCCTGCTTCCTCGAGCAGCGGCCTCAGGACCTGGCGCTCGCCGTACGGCAATGCGGCGAACATCTGCTTCAGCCAGAGCCAGCAGCGGGCTGGATAGGGCCGGGCAACGCTGCTGATCTGCACGCCATCGACCGGATAGACGGCAACCGGCTTGCCCTCGGCAACGGCCGTACTGACGGCCACCATCATCGGCAGCAGCGTGCGACCCGCGAGCTTCACCAGGGCGCGTGCCGTTTCGCCGGGTTCCCGGTCGGTCGACCAGTTGCCGTCGTGTCCCGACAGGTCGTCCATGTACTGCGTCCACTGGAACAGACGCACGGCATGCTGGCGCAGGATACGTGCTGCCGTGGGATCGACGACGAACTGGGAGAGCATGCCGTAGAGCCCGAAGTCGGCGATCGACGGCCGGTTGCCGAACAGGAATAGCTGCTGCGAGAGCCCACGTTCCAGCGCTTCGAGCAGCTCGAGGTACTGCCGATGGAACATATCGGTGGCCGCGGGATTGCCGGCGCCCAATGCGGTGCGCACCTTCTGCTGGCGGGCGGTGAAGCGGGCCATGCCGGCCGCGAGTTCGTCCTCGCTGACCGCGCCCAGCCAGCCGTGCATCTGGCGGCGGGCACAAAACGTCACGTCTTCGTCGGACGTCCAGCGGAAGGCCATCAGCGGCAAGGGCAGCCACTCGTCGGCGAAGTCCTCGATCAGGCGGGCGAGGAAGCGTTCGCCGGCCGAGGGCGGCAGCACCGAACGGCCTTCATGCCGGAATTCGAGCTCGTGGATGAGTGGCGTCGAATCAGTCCACGGCGTGCCGTCGGGGAACAGCACGATCGGCAGCTGAGTCTTGTGCAGATGGTTGAGCTTTTCAGTCTGGCCCGTGCCGTCCCAACCGCCCAGCACAATCACCCAGTCATGCGGAATGCGCCGATAACGCATCACCGCCCGGACCTTGTGGGAGTAGGGCGAGCCCGGACCCGCGAGGATGCGGTAGCGGTCGCTGGGCTCGCCTGTCATGCGCGGATCGTCACGGGATCAGGCGTTGTGCGCCCGGTTCAGTCGGTCGAAGCCTTCGGCGAGGTCGGTCTTGAGGTCCTCGACATCCTCCAGGCCGATATGGACGCGCAGGATCTGCTTGTTCTTCGGCCACGGCACGGCGGTGCGATAGTTGTCGGGATGGGCCGGGATCATCAGGCTCTCATAGCCGCCCCAGCTTGCGCCCATGCCGAAGATGTCCATG
>JADHLS010000375.1 GCA_016780605.1 Reyranella sp. | reverse complement strand
CGCTCATTGGGCGCGACCAGCAGCAGCACGCCATTGTTCTTCTGCTTCTCGCCGAGCTTCCAGAAGCGGAACAGCTCGTTGGCATAGGGCTCGATCTCCTGGCCGTCCAGCGACTTCACGGTGGCGACCACGAGCTGGATGCCCGACTTCTGCTCGAGCTCGGCGAGCCTGGGCTCCAGCGCCTCGCGGATCTGTTGCGGGATGATATCGGCCTGGTCGACAATGCGCCCGGTGAGCGGCGGGAAGGTGAGGGCGACGGCTGCTGTGGCGAGCAGCCACAGCACCGTCGCCCCGACCAAGGCCCGAAGGGCCGCGTGGAGGGGCCTTGTCTCAACGACAAGCCGCCTATCGTTGAAGCAAGGTCCCTCGGCTACGCTCGGGACGACGGGACTCATTTGCCGAACTTCACCTGCGGCGGCCGCTGCGCATCGTCGGTGGCGGTGAACTCGGCCATCGGCTTGTTCGAGCGGAAGACCAGCGTCGCCCAGATCACGCCGGGAAAGGTCTTCAGCTCCGTGTTGTAGGCGCGCACCGCCTCGATGTAGTCGCGGCGCGCCACGGCAATGCGGTTCTCGGTGCCCTCGAGCTGCGACTGCAGCGCCAGGAAATTCTGGTTCGACTTCAGGTCGGGATAGTTCTCGCTGATCGCGATGAGGCGTCCCAGCGCGCCCGAGAGCTGGTTCTGCGCGTCCTGGAACTGCTTCAGCTTCTCGGGATCGGTGAGCTGGGAGGCATCAACCCGCACCTGGGTCGCCTTGGCACGCGCCTCGACGACTGAGGTGAGCACGTCCTTCTCCTGCCTGGCGTAGCCTTCGACAGTGGCGACCAGGTTGGGGATGAGATCGGCCCGGCGCTGGTAGTTGTTCTGGACGTCGGCCCACTTGGCTTTGGCCTGCTCCTCCAGGGTCGGGATGGTGTTGTAGCCGCACGAGGCCAGCGTCAGGAGGCTGAGCGTGGCGACAAGGAGGGCGGCTATCCGGGACCGGGAGCGAGACAGGCGGCGCGACAGGGGCAGGGTCATCATCTCCGTCCTCCAAGAGGGCGCGTGTCCGGCGCATGGCACAGCGAACGTTCCGCCGACCTCATCGTTGCGGGGCAAGGTATTACTCTGATCATGCTTACGCACCGGGATGGGCGCCGCTTTGCTCCAGATCAATCATGGCGGGGCGGTGCCGCGGGCAGCGTTTCCCTGTCACTCGATTGTTTCATCCCGCCGCGCCTCTTAGCGCCGTCCCATCGCGCTGCCGAGTTCCAAACGCCCTCCGCAATGTTGGCACCGCCCGTGCCGTTGACCTGGGTCAAAGACCTCGGCGCTCCTTCAGGCGAGCATTCACTTTGCTCAAGCGACAGACAGATTTCCCATGTTTCGGCGCAATTCGCGGGTCTCGTTGGCTCTCATGCTCGTGCTTGTCGGGATGCCCGCCTTCGCGCAAACAGCCGACCATGAGCATCGGCCGACCGCTGCGGCCGGTCCTGCGAATCCCGCACCGCAACCGGGCGCCCCGGGGATGGCGCTCGGGATTGGCGGCACCCCAATGACGGTCATCAACAATACCTTCAATCCAACCGGTCCGACCGGTACCGGCACCTTCAATCCGACCGCCGAGTTCATCGTCCGGGTCAATGACGGCTGCGGTATCCAAAGGAGCATGTCATCGGCCACGGCCCGGCACGTCGAAGGCCGCATGGTCCTGCTGCATGCCTTCATCAAGAAGACGCAGAAGACACCCGCCGGCGAGCGTGACCTCGCCGCGGGGCGCATGAAGGAGATCACATGAAGAAGAAAGGGCGCATCGGGTCATCGTTCGATGAATTTCTCAGGGATGAGGCTATGAGGAAGAAGTCACGGCCAAGGCCATCAAGCGAGTCATCGCGCGCCAGCTCGCTGCGATCATGCGCGAAAACAGTCTGACCAAATCCATGCTTGCCCGGCGCATGCGCACCAGCCGCGCCCAGCTCGACCGTCTGCTGGATCCCGACAACGACTCGGTGACTCTGGGCACGCTCGCGCGCGCGGCCCACGCGGTTGGCCGCAACCTGCACATGGAGTTGGTCTAACTCGACAGCACTGCCAGCACGCGTCCGCCTCGGTGAGCCGCCGCGCCACCATCCCTTGGGAGTGGCGCGGTCTCTTGACGGCACGCAAAAAATACATTGGTTATTGACCGATTGAATTACATCCGTTATAGTCCGGTGCATGGTTGATCCCGGACGTCCCACCCTCTATCGCCCCGATTATTGCGAGCTCGCCCGCAACTACTGTCTGTTGGGCGCCACCAATGAAGACCTCGCGGGGTTTTTCGACGTGGCGCCGCGCACCATCGACAACTGGATCGCGGCCCATCCCGACTTCGCCGCCGCCGTGCGCGAGGCGCGGGTGATGGCCGATGCCCGCGTCGCGCGCTGCCTGTACGAACGCGCGGTGGGCTACGAGCACAAGGTGACGCGCACGGTGTTGCACCAGGGCAGGGAGCACACGCTCACCGACACGGTGCACCTGCCACCCGACACGCGTGCCTGCATCTTCTGGCTCCGCAACCGCCAGCGCCGTTTGTGGTCAGATCGCAGCGGGCCGGCGCCCAACGACGACCCCTGGGGTGGCGGTTATGACCCGATCGCCGAGCTCGACGCCGCCGGCGAACGAGCCCACCAGGAGAGCCTGAAGGAGCGCTCTCGCGATCCTGTGACGGCCGCGCGCGGTCCGCGCGGCGGGTCAGGCCTTCTTGTTCTTCAGCGCCAGGCCCATGGTGAGCCAGCCCGAGCCGATGAAGATCAGGTCGATGCCGAGGAAGATGCCGAGCGTGTAGGCGCTGGAGTAGGGCCACTTGGCGACGATCATCAGGCCGAGCAGCAGCGTGATCAGCGCCGAGACCGCGACCCAGCCCCACGGCTTGCCGGCCTCGCGCACGCTCCACGCCAGGAAGCCGCGCACGACGCCGCCGATGATCAGCGCAAAGCCCAGCATCAGCGTGACGATGGCCGCCGCCTCGAACGGCCGGTAGAAGCAGATGATGCCCGCCGCGACATAGAGCAGGCCAAGCAGCATCCACAGCGCGAAGCGGCCCCAATCCTTGACGTTGAAGGCGGTGATGATCTCGGTCACGCCCGCCATGATCATCATGACGCCGATCACGAAGATCGCCGACAGCGTCGCCATCAGCACGCTGCCGAGCGCGATCACGCCCGCGATCATGAAGATGACGCCGAGCGCCACGATCCATCCCCACTTGGCGCGCAGCGCGCGAACGCCCTCGCCGAGGTTATGCGGCGTCGGCGAGTTGCTGGTCACGGACATGTTCGTTCTCCCTGATTCACCACGAGCACTCGCCCGCGCACTTGGCACATTTGGTCGCGTCCATGCAGAAGGTATATCCGTTGACGACGCATATGCACGTCGGGTGGCGCTTGCTCTGCGTCGGCGCCTGCGCCCATTGCGAGTACTCCCCCGTGGGGGCGCGTCCGGTGGCGCCGGGCTGGCTTGGCGCCGCCTGCAGCGACGCGGCGACCGCGGACGCCATCAGCAGGCCCAACAGCACAATCTTCGTCTTCATGCCCCCCTCCGATCTCATCTCCCTGCGGAACGATCGGCCCGCAGGATACCAGCGCCGCATGGCACTGTCGCCGGGGCTATGGAACAATTGGCGCATGACTGAAGAAAAGAAAACCCCGGCCGAGCCGCGGCCGGCGACGACTGTCCTGCTCGTGCGTCCCTCGGTGCCGGGCGAGGGCAACTCGCCCGTCGAAGTCTTCATGGTGGTGCGTCACCACGCGATCGACTCCTTCTCCGGCGCGCTGGTCTTCCCCGGTGGCAAGCTCGAGGACGCCGACGGCGATCCGCGCTTGCGGGCGCGCTGCGGTCATGCCGACAAGATCAAGCCCGAGGAGCTGAAGTTCCGCGTCGCCGGCGTGCGCGAGGCGTTCGAGGAATGCGGCATCCTGCTCGCCCGCAAGCGCGGCGAGCGCGCCGTCATTGCCGCCGCCGACCTCAAGGGCATCGAGGAGCGCTGGCGCAAGAAGCTCGCCGAGGACGAGGCGAGCATCGTCGACCTTGTCGAGGCCGAAGATCTCGAGCTCGCCACCGACATGATGGTGCCCTACGCCCACTGGATCACACCGACCTTCGCGCCCAAGCGGTTCGACACCTGGTTCTTCCTGGCCGAGGCGCCCGAGGACCAGATCGCGCTGCATGACGGTTCGGAGTCCGTGGATTCGGTGTGGATCGAGCCGCAGGCCGCGATCGACGAGGCCGCCGCCGGCAAGCGCACTCTGGTGCACGCGACTTTCAAGAACCTCGAGCTGCTGGCCGAAGGCCGCACCGTCGCCGGCGCCATCGCCGCTGCGGGCGCGCGCAAGATCGTGACCGTCCAGCCCTGGGTCGAGACCCGCGACGGCAAACGCTACATCCACATCCCGCCGGATGCCGGCTACCGCAACCTGTTCCGCGAGATGCCACCGACGGCGGGGAGATGAGGTAACGAGGAAGATTTTGCAGTCCGGAAGGCCATTCCACCTTCTTGGCAGCCATGATCAAATGCACCTCGCGCGTCCCGGCGGGGCGCGCTAAGAGCGGGACATAAACGCCCGTTCATTGAGGTGGGAGGAAGAGCACAATGGTCGGAATCGTGGCCTATGGGGCCTATGTGCCGCGCCTGCGCCTGCAGCGTCAGGCGGTCTACGACGCCAACAAGTGGTTCGCCGCGGGCCTGCGCGGCCTCGCCAAGGGCGAGCGCTCGATGGCCAACTGGGACGAGGATTCCATCACCATGGCCGTCGAGGCCTCGCGCGATTGCCTCACCAGCCACAAGGCCGAGGACGTACGTAACCTCTACTTCGCCTCCACGACCCATCCCTTCAAGGATCGCCAGAACGCGGGCGTCGTCGGGACGGCGCTGTCGATCGAGCAGAACCTGCTCGCCTCCGACGTCGGCGGCTCGCTGAAGGCCGGCACCTCGGCGCTGATCTCCGGCCTCAATGCCTCCAAGAACGGCGGCGGCCCGGCCCTGGTGGCGGCGGCCGACAAGCGCATGGCGCGCGTTGCGTCGGCCAGCGAGCTGAACTACGGCGACGGCGCCGCGGCGCTGCTCTGCGGCACCGAGAACGTGATCGCCAAGCTGGTCGGCCATCACTCGGTGTCGATGGATTTCGTCGATCACTTCCGCGGCGAGGAGAGCGAGTTCGACTACGGCTGGGAGGAGCGCTGGATCCGCGACGAGGGCTACTCGAAGATCGTGCCGCCCGCCATCAAGGCCGCACTCGCCGCCTGCAAGCTGAAGGGCAGTGACGTCAGTCACTTCATCATGCCGAGCCCGATGCCGGCCGTGCCGAAGCAGATGGCCAAGATCTGCGGCATTGCCGACGGCTCGGTGCGCGACCTGCTGGGCGCCAATCTCGGCGACACCGGCTGCGCCCATGCGCTGGTCATGCTGGTCGACGCGCTGGAGACCGCCAAGGAAGGCGACAAGATCATGGTCGTGGCCTTCGGCCAGGGCGTCGACGTGCTGGTGTTCGAGGTCACGGCCGAGAACGCCAAGCTGCCCAAGCGCAAGGGCCTGTCAGGCTGGCTGGCGCGGCGCAAGGAAGAGAAGAACTACATGAAGTTCCTCGCCTTCAACGAGATGCTGCCCATCGAGAAGGGCATGCGCGCCGAGTTCGACAAGAAGACCGCGCTCAGCGTCCTGTGGCGCAAGCGTGACATGATCTACGGCCTGGTCGGCGGCAAGTGCAAGGTCTGCGGCACGGTGCAGTTCCCGCGCAGCCAGGTCTGCGTCAATCCCAACTGCCATGCCGTCGACAGCCAGGACCCCTACGCGATGGCCGGGCTCGAGGCGAACGTGATGTCGTTCACGGCGGACTCGCTGACTTATTCACCGGATCCGCCGGCCTATTACGGCATGATCACCTTCCCCGA
>JADHLS010000374.1 GCA_016780605.1 Reyranella sp. | reverse complement strand
GCTGTAGACCTTGCCGTCGATATCCATCTTCACCAGGCTCGACGCGGTGATCTCGTCGAACAAGTCGCCGTAGGTGTTGATCAGGAAGCAGTTGGGCTCGCCCGGAATGCGCACCGACATGTGGGTATCGATGGTGTCGGTCCAGCCGTACAGCTCGGTGATGCGATAGAGCGCGGCGAGGTCGCAGCGCGCCTGCCATTCGGCGTCGGTCATGTTGGGACGGTCGACAGTCGGCGGCGCGTTCATCGCAAAACTCCATAAGCGGTTCGTGGCGTTGCCCCAATGGTAATGCAACTCGCGCGCCGTTGCGAGTGGAGGGCGAGTGCATGGAACGGCGAACAGTTATTCTGGCCAGCGGCACAGTAATTGCCTACGGTTTCACATTCGAATAGGCGAATGGGGAGGCCCCAACCGTGCCCGGCACACCGTTTCATCTCGCGTGGTTCTTGCAAGGCTCCAGTGCACAAGCGTGGGGCGAGGCCTGGACCGGCCACATCGGCGAGACGTGGATGGAGCCCGAGCTGTTCCTCAACATGGCGCGCACGCTCGAACGCGCCTGCTTCGACTACATCCTGCTCGAGGACTCCTCCTACGTCGGCGAGAGCTTCGGTGGCTCGACCGAGATCTACCTCAAGAACGCCATCGCCGTGCCGCGCCAGGATCCATCCGTGGTGGCTGCGCTGATGACCCAGGTGACCTCGCGCATCGGCATCGTTCCGACTTTCGGAACATATGCCTATCACCCTTACCTGCTGGCGCGGCTGGTGGCGACGCTCGACCAGGTGTCGGGCGGACGCATCGGCTGGAACGCCGTCACCGGCAGCTCCGACTTCGCGGCGATGAATTTCGGCATGCAGGGCATGCCCGACCACGACCTGCGCTACGACATGGCCGACGAATACATGGAAGTATGCCGCGGCCTGTGGGGCTCGTGGGAGCCGGGCGCCATCGTCGCCGACCGCAAGTCCGGCATCCTGGTCGACCACACCAAGGTCCGTGCGGTGAACTACCAGGGCAAGTTCTTCAGCACGCGCGGGCCGCTCAATTCCGGACCGGCGCCGCAGGGCCAGCCGGTGATCGCCCAGGCTGGTGGCTCGCCGCGCGGCCGCAAGTTCGCCGCCGCCCACGCCGACACCATCGTCGTGCACGCCAAGGGCATCGAGGCGATGAAGGCCTATCGCGATGACGTCCACAAGCACATGGTGGCGCAGGGCCGCAAGCCATCGGATTGCAAGGTCCTGTTCCTGATCAATCCGATCATCGGCGAGACCATGGAGGAGGCGCAGGACCGCAAGAAGAAGCGCCTGGCGATCGCGATGGAGAAGATCGACGAACGGCTGGCGCATTTCG
Source organism: Reyranella sp. (assembly GCA_016780605.1). Lineage (GTDB taxonomy): Bacteria > Pseudomonadota > Alphaproteobacteria > Reyranellales > Reyranellaceae > Reyranella. The sequence goes on along the minus strand of JADHLS010000374.1, from coordinate 4,561 downwards.
GCAAGGTGACCAACATCGATTTCGGCAGGTTCGACCTCGACAAGCCCCTGCCCGATCACGTCACGACCAACGGCCACCAGGCCAACCTCGAGCAGTACCGCAAGATGGCCAACGGCCGCTCGATCCGCGAGACCATGGCGAGCTTCAACGCCGTCGATCTCTCCGTCGAGCTGGTCGGCACGCCCGACCATATCGCCGCGCGCATGGGCGAGGTCATGGAGGAAGTGGGCGGCGACGGCTTCCTGTTCTCCATGCCCAACGTCAACAGGCGCACGCTGGCCGAGATCGAGGACGGGCTGGTGCCCGCCCTGCAGGATCGCGGCCTGATGCGCAAGGCCTACGAGCACAAGCAGTTCCGCGACAATCTCCTGGCGTATTGAAACGATCAAGAAACAGGAAAGCAGGCACATGAGCAGACAACGTTCGACGACTTTCGGCCGGCGCACGACGCTCGGCCTCCTCGGCGCCGGTCTGGCCGCGCCGTTCATCCGTCCTGCCGCCGCGCAGGCAGCATGGCCCGAGCAGACGACCATCCCCGACATCCTGAAGGGCTCGGGCGAAGTGCGCATCGCGGGATTCGGCGGCACCATGAACGATGCGCAGGTCAAGGCCTACTACGAGCCGTTCGAGAAGATCTCGGGCATCAAGGTGCGTGCCTTCCCAGGCTCCGACCCGACCAAGATCAAGGCCATGGTCGAGACCGGCAATGTCGAGTGGGACCTGGCGCAGCTCAGCCGCGGCTCGATCATGAACCTGCAGAAGCGCGGCGACTATTTCGAGAAGATCGACTACGACATCATCGATTCCGGAGTCGAGCCGATCTACCGCTTCGAGTATGGGCTCGAGATGCTGGTGTGGGCGCAGGTGCTCGCCTATCGCAAGGACCTCGTCAAAGGCGAGCCCAAGGGCTGGGCGGACTTCTGGGACACCAAGAAATTCCCCGGCGAGCGGGCGATGTACGGCACGACCTCCGGCGGATTTCCCGAGATGGAGTTCGCGCTGCTGGCGGCCGGCGTGCCGCCGGACAAGGTTTATCCGATCGACATCGACAAGGCCCTGGCGAGCTACGACAAGATCAAGAAGGACGTCGTCAAGTGGTGGGACACCGGCGCGGTGCCCATCCAGCTCCTGACCGACCGCGAGGTCACCATGAGCACGGTGTGGAACGGTCGCATGGCGGCGCTGCAGGCGGCCGGCGTGCCGGCGGAGATCTCGTGGAGCCAGGGTCTCTCCAAGCGCGACGCCTGGGGCATTCCCAAGGGCGCCAAGAACAAGGTCAATGCCATGAAATTCGTGGCCTATTCGACCATGGCGATCCCGCAGGCGCGCATCGCCTTCGCCATTCCCTACGGCTCGGTCAACAGCGCGTCGAACGAGTACATCCCGCCCGATCGGCTGTCCGTGCTGCCGAGCGCGCCCGAGATCAAGAAGCAGCTGGTCAACTACAACTACGATTGGTGGATCGACAACCGCGACGCGGCGGTCAACCGCTTCAACAAATGGCTGCTGAGCTGAGGGCCGTGAACGGTACGGCCCCTGGCTCGATCCGGGGCGCCTCGGTATTGCTCGCCGACCTCGAGAAGAAGTACGACCGCACCAACGCGGTCGACGGGGTCTCGCTCGACATCCGCTCGGGCGAGTTCCTGACCCTTCTGGGGCCGAGCGGCTCGGGCAAGACCACGACCCTGATGATGATCGCGGGCTTCGAGACCCCGACGGCCGGCGACATCGCCATCGATGGCCAGTCGGTGGTGGCGATGCCGCCCTACCGCCGCAACATCGGCATGGTGTTCCAGAACTACGCGCTCTTTCCACATCTCACCGTCGAGGAAAACATTGGCTTTCCGCTGAAGCAGCGCGGGGTCCCCAAGGCCGAGCGTGCGAAGCTGGTCGGCGAGGCGCTCGAGCTGGTGCAGTTGCCGGGCTATGGCGGCCGTCATCCACGCCAGCTCTCGGGTGGCCAGCAGCAGCGCGTGGCGCTGGCGCGCGCCATCGTCTTCAAGCCGCGGCTGCTCCTGATGGACGAGCCGCTGGGCGCCCTCGACAAGCAGCTGCGCGAGAACCTGCAGCTGGAGATGCGCCGCCTGCACGCCGATCTCGGCATCACCTTCATCTACGTCACGCACGACCAGGAAGAGGCGCTGACCATGTCCGACCGCATTGCCGTCATGAACGACGGCAAGGTGGCACAGGTCGGCCGGCCCGAGGATCTCTACGACCGGCCGTGCAATCGTTTCGTGGCGGGCTTCATCGGCGAATCGAATTTCCTGCCGGCGATCGTACGCAGCCTGGAGGACGACATCGTCGTGGCCGAATGCGAGGGCGTGCTGGTGCGCGCCCTCTGCCCCGCCCGGCCGGCGACCGGCACCCAGGTGACGCTGACGACGCGTCCCGAGCGGCTGCGCTTTGCCGATACCCTGAACGGCCACGCGCCGCAGAATCGCATGAGCGTCACGGTGACCGAGGCAGTGTTCGCGGGCGAACGCTGCCGCTACATGCTGCGCGCGGCCGACGGCACCTCGATGGTGCTGAAGGAGCCGTCGAGTGCCGCGATCCGCAGGCGCAACGTCGGTGAGCAGGCGGAGATCGCCTGGTCGGTGGCGGACACGATCCTTGTCTGAGGCTGTTCTTCAAAGGGAGCGCGGGCCTCTGGCCCGCATCATGAGCAGGTCGGAGGCCCGTGCTCCCAGGAACACCATGCCATATCTACTGGCGGCACCGCTCATCGTCTTCATGCTCGCCTTCTACGCCCTGCCGGTGGTGGCGATGCTGATGCGCAGCGTCTCCGATCCGGTCTGGACCGTCGCGAACTACGCCGCGCTGCCGGACGACGCGGTGTTCCTGAAGACCTTCGCCAACACCTTCTACACCTCGTTGATCGTCACCGTAGCAAGCCTCCTGCTCGGCTACCCGGTGGCGCTGGCCCTGGTGCGGGCGCCGCGCTGGGCGCCGCTGATCCTGGTGCTGATCATGCTGCCCTTCTGGACCAGCGTGCTGGTGCGCAGCTATGCCTGGATGGTGCTGCTGGGCCGGCACGGCATCCTGAACGAGGCGCTGATGGCGGCCGGCCTGCTCGAACGGCCAATGCGCATCCTCAACACGCCGCTCGCGACCCAGATCGCGATGAGCCACATCCTGCTGCCTTACATGATCCTGCCGATCGCCAATGCGCTGCGCCAGATCGATCCCTCGCTGCTGCGCGCGGCGTCGGGCCTGGGCTCGCCGCCCTGGCGCACCTTCCTGCAGGTCACCCTGCCGCTCTCCATGCCCGGTGTCGCCGCCGGTGTGCTGCTGGTGTTCGTCCTGGCGCTGGGGTTCTACATCACGCCCGCCATGGTGGGCGGCCCGCGCGAGATCACGATCTCGATGCTGATCGCCCAGCGCGTCGACCAGCTCGACTGGGCCTACGCCGCGACCCTGTCGGCCGTGCTGCTGGCGACGGCGCTCGTCCTCATCGGCGCGTTCTATCGCCTGCCCGGCGTCGGCAACGCCTTCCGGATGAATGCGCGATGAGCGCCACACGCGTCCTGCCGGCGACCGTCGTCGGCCTGATCCTGCTGTTCCTCGCCTTTCCCATCGTGGTGGTGATCGTGGTGTCGTTCTCGTCGGCGACCTACCTCACCTTCCCGCCGCCGGCCTTCGGCCTGAAATGGTACGAAGCCTACTTCAGCAGCGCCGATTGGCTACGCCCGACCTGGCTTAGCCTCTGGGTCGCCGCCGCCGTCGTCGTGCTCTCCACACTGCTCGGCACCCTGGCGGCGCTGGGCATCGCCCGGCTGCCGCGGGCGGCGCGGATCGTGGTGGCGGGCCTCGTGCTGTCGCCGCTGATCGTGCCCGGCATCGTCGTGGCGATCGGCATCTACTACGCCTTCTCGCGCTACGGCCTGGTCGGCTCGCCGCCCGGCCTCATTGCAGCCCACACCTGCCTCGCCGTGCCCTTCGTCGTCACCAGCGTCAGCGCCAGCCTGGCCGGCATCGACCCGCGGCTCGAGCAGGCGGCGCTCAGCCTCGGCGCCACGCCGCGCGGCACCTTCTTCCAGGTGACGCTGCCGCTGATCCGGCCGGGCGTGCTGGTCGGCGCGCTGTTCGCCTTCATCACCTCGTTCGACGAGCTGATCGTGGCGCTTTTCATCTCCGGCTCCGGCGCCGTCACCCTGCCGCGCCGCATGTGGGATGACCTGCGCTTCCAGATCGATCCCACGATCGCGGCCGTGTCGACGCTGACGATCGTCCTTACGGTCGTGCTGATGGCGGCCGCCCATCTCCTGCGCAAGCGCGCCGAGGCGCAGGTCACTCGGATGGCGAAAACCTGATCATCGCTGGGAGCGCGCCAGCGATCAGCCGGCGTCGATGCCCTTCATGTAAGTCGACGGCACCACGCTCTTCACCGATTGCGCTCGCTTGGCGAGCCAGTAGGCCTGCGCCGGCGGTACCGAGCCGAATTGCCGATCGACGCCGAGCTTCTGTGCAGCATCCATCGGCCAGTTCGGATTGTAGAGAAGCTCGCGCGCGAGAGCGATCAGGTCGGCCCGCCCTTCCTGCAGGATTCGCTCGGCCTGGT
>JADHLS010000373.1 GCA_016780605.1 Reyranella sp. | reverse complement strand
CTGTCGGGCATCGGCGGCATGCTGTCGTTCGGCCAGGCGGCGTTCGTCGGCATCGCCGCCTATGCCACGGCCTGGCTCACGGCGAAGGCGGGCTATTCGCCGTGGATCGGGCTGGTGGTGGGCGTCGTGCTCACCGGGTTGGTCGCCGCCATCCTGGGCGCGGTGACCTTGCGGCTGGGCGGGCACTTCCTGTCGCTCAGCACCATCGCCTGGGGGCTCGCGACCTACTTCCTGTTGGGCAACGTGCCCATGCTCGGGCAGTACAGCGGCATCGCCGAAATCCCGCCGATCTCCATCGGCGGCTATGCGCTGTCGAGCAGCGACAGCATCTACTACCTGATCTGGATCTTCCTGATCGTCTCCCTGGTGCTGTCGGCCAACCTGCTCGATTCGCGCGAAGGCCGCGCGGTGCGGGCGCTGCGCGGCGGCAACGTCATGACCGAGAGCCTGGGCATCAATCCCTTCCGGATCAAGCTCATCACCTTTGTGATCGCCGCGCTGTTGTCGGCGCTGTCCGGCTGGCTCTACGCCCATATGAGCCGCTTCGTCAGCCCGGCGCCCTTCGACGTCAATATCGGCATCCTCTACCTGCTGATGGCGATGGTCGGCGGCATGGGCTACCTGTCGGGCGCGATCGTCGGCGCCGCCATCGTCACCCTGCTGAAGAACAGCATCCAGGACTGGCTGCCGGTGGTCGCGCCGGGCGCCTCGGGCCAGCTCGAGGTCATCGTGTTCTCGGTGCTGTTCATCCTGCTGCTGCAGCGCGCCCGCGCCGGCCTCGTGCCCTTCGCGCTGCGCTGGCTGCCGCGAGTGCAGCCGATGCCCCCGATCGCCGCGGGTTCGCTCGCGCACCGCCAGCAGCCGGAGCGCGGACAGCCGCTTCTGACCGTCGCCGGCGCGACGCGCCGCTTCGGCGGCCTGGTCGCCGTCGACAATGTCAGCTTCGAGGTCAAGGCGGGTGAGATCCTGGGCCTGATCGGGCCCAACGGCGCCGGCAAGACCACGATGTTCAACCTGATCACCGGCGCGCTGTCGTTGAACCAGGGCGGGATCCGCTTCCTCGGCCAGGACATCAGCCGCCGCGCCCAGCGCCAGATCGCGCGCGCCGGCATTGCCCGCACCTTCCAACACGTGAAGCTGCGCAAGACCATGACCTTGCTCGACACCGTGCTGCTCGGCACCTACGGCCGCACCCGTTCGGGCTTCTTCGCCGGCATCCTGCGGCTCGATCGCGCCGAGGAAGCGCGCGCCCGGGCCGAGGCGCTGCGCCAGCTCGAGCGCGTCGGCCTGGTCGACCGCGCCTTCGAGCTCGCGGGCAACCTGCCGCTCGGCAACCAGCGCCTGCTCGAGATCGCCCGCGCGCTGGCGGCCGATCCGGCGCTGCTGGTGCTCGACGAGCCGGCCGCCGGGCTGCGCTCGGGTGAGAAAGCCGAGCTTGCCGGCCTCCTCAAGGCGCTGCGCGCCGAGGGCCTCAGCATCCTGCTGGTCGAGCACGACATGGATTTCGTCATGGGGCTGGTCGACCGCACGGTGGTGATGGATTTCGGCGCCAAGCTCTGCGAGGGCACGCCCGCCGTGGTGCGGCGCGATCCGCGCGTCCAGGAAGCCTATCTCGGCGGGGTGGCGTGATGGCGCTGCTCGCAATAGACGAGGTCAGCGTCGCCTACGACAAGGTCGAGGCGGTGCGCGGCGTGTCGCTGGCAATCGAGCCCGGCCAGATCGTGACCGTCATCGGCCCCAACGGCGCCGGCAAGACCACGCTGCTGGGCGCGGCGATCGGCCTGCTGCCGTGGCGCGGCCGCATGTCGTTCGACGGCGTCGATCTCAGGCGCCTCGATGTCGAGGCGCGCATCGAGCGCGGCTTCTGCCTGGTGCCCGAGACGCGCGAATTGTTCGGCAACCTGTCGGTCGCCGACAACCTCCTGCTGGGCGGCTATGCGCGCCGCCGCGATACGGCCGGCCTGAAACAGTCGCTGGACGACGTCTACAAGCGCTTCCCCCGCCTCTCCGAGCGCCGCGGTCAGCGCGCCTCGACGCTGTCGGGCGGCGAGCGGCAGATGCTGGCGCTGGGCCGTGCCTTGATGGCCAAGCCGCGGCTGCTGATGCTCGACGAGCCCAGCCTGGGGCTGGCGCCCATCATCGTCCGCGAGGTGTTCCACATCATCGCCTCGCTGCGCGAGCTTGGCGTGTCGATCCTGCTGGTCGAGCAGAATGCCCGCGCCGCCCTCGAAACAGCCGATTTCGGCTATGTGCTGGAGACCGGCGAGATCGTCCATTCCGGCGCGGCCGCCGCGCTGATGCACGATCCGCGGGTCACCGCCAGCTATCTCGGTGGACACTAGATGGTTTAGATTTGAAATTTCAGGTCTAAAGGATATTCTGGTTCGGAGTACGAAGAGGAGCCTCAGCGATGAAGGTCGCGGTTCTCGGCGCCGGCCCCGCCGGCCTCTACTTCGCGATCTCGATGAAGCGCCGCAATCCGGCGCACGAGATCACCGTGTTCGAGCGCAACCGCCCCGACGACACGTTCGGCTGGGGCGTCGTGCTGTCGGCCGAGACCCTCGACAACCTCGCCGCCAATGATGCCGTCAGCGCCGCCTGGATCCGCGACTATTTCGCCTACTGGGACGACATCGCGGTGCTGCACAAGGGCGTGCGCACCGTCTCGACAGGCCACGGCTTCTGCGGCATCGGCCGCAAGCGGCTGCTGCTGCTGCTGCAGCGCCGCGCCCAGGATCTCGGCATCGAGCTCAGGTTCGAGACCGAGATCGACGATCCCAGGCCGTTCATGACGAGCCACGACCTGGTGATCGGCGCCGACGGGCTGAACTCGCGCTCGCGCTCAGCCTTCGCCGACGTTTTCAAGCCCGATATCGACGTGCGCAAGTGCAAGTTCGTCTGGCTCGGCACCCGCCAGAAGTTCGACGACGCCTTCACCTTCATCTTCGAGGAGACCGAGCACGGCTGGGTGTGGGCGCACGCCTACCAGTTCGAGCCCGAGACCGCGACCTTCATCGTCGAATGCAGCGAGGAGACCTGGACGAAGTGGGGCTTCGGTGGGATGACCCGCGAGCAGTCGATCGCGACCTGCGAGCGCATCTTCGCCCGGCAGCTCGGCGGCCACAGCCTGATGTCCAATGCCGGCCATCTGCGCGGCTCGGCCTGGATCAACTTTCCTCGGGTGTTGTGCGAGCGCTGGTCGCACAAGAACCTCGCCCTGCTGGGCGACGCTTCGGCCAGCGCCCATTTCTCGATCGGCTCGGGCACCAAGCTTGCTCTCGAGAGCGCGGTTGCTCTCGCCGACTACCTCCATTCCGAGCCGAGCCTCGCGGCCGCCTTCGAGAAGTACGAGAGCGCGCGGCGCACCGAAGTGCTGCGTCTGCAGTCGGCGGCGCGCAATTCGCTGGAATGGTTCGAGGAAGTCGAGCGCTACCTGCCGCTCGACCCGGTGCAGTTCAACTATTCGCTGCTGACCCGCTCGCAGCGCATCAGCCATGAGAACCTGCGCCTGCGCGATCCCGAGTGGCTGGGCGGCGCCGAAGCGTGGTTCCAGCAGCGCGCCGGCAACACCGACAATCTGCGGCGCACGCCGATGTTCGCGCCGTTCCAGTTGCGCGACCTCAAGCTCAAGAACCGCGTCGTCGTCTCGCCGATGGCGCAGTACAAGGCGGTCGATGGCTGCCCCACCGACTGGCACTTCGCCCACTATGCCGAACGCGCCAAGGGTGGCGCCGGCCTGATCTACATCGAGATGACCTGCGTCAGTCCCGAAGGCCGCATCACGCCGGGCTGCCCGGGCTTCTATGCGCCCGAGCACGAGGTCGCCTGGAAACGCCTGGTCGATTTCGTCCATGCCGAGACCGAGGCCAAGATCTGTGCCCAGATCGGCCACTCCGGCCCCAAGGGATCGACCCAGCTCGGCTGGCAGCACATCGACGCGCCGCTGCCGAGCGGCAACTGGCCGGTGATGGCGGCCTCGGAAGCGGCGTGGTCGCCCGCCAACCAGGTGCCCAAAGCGATGGATCGCGCCGACATGACCCGCGTGCGCGATCAGTTCGTGGCTTCGGCCGAAATGGCGGCGCGCTGCGGCTTCGACATGCTGGAGATCCACGCCGCGCACGGCTATCTCCTGTCGTCGTTCATCACGCCGCTCACCAACCATCGCACCGACGAATATGGCGGTTCGCTCGAGAACCGCATGCGCTATCCGCTGGAAGTCTTCCATGCGGTGCGCGCGGTCTGGCCGGCCCACAAGCCGATCTCGATACGCATCTCGGCCAACGACTGGATGGGCGACGAGGGCGTGACGCCGGCCGAGGCGGTCGAGATCGCGCGGCTCCTGCAGGGCGCCGGCGTCGACATCTGCGACGTCTCAGCCGGCCAGACCTCGATCCGCGCCCGGCCGGTCTATGGCCGCATGTTCCAGACGCCGTTCTCCGATCGCATCCGCAACGAGACCGGCATGGCCACCATGGCCGTGGGAAACATCTACGAGCCCGACCACGTGAACTCGATCCTGCTGGCTGGCCGCGCCGATCTCGTCTGCCTGGCGCGGCCGCATCTTGCCGATCCGTACTGGACGCTGCATGCCGCGGTGGCCATGGGCGATCGCGACGTGAAGTGGCCCGATCCGTACCTCAATGGCCGCGACCAGCTCTATCGGCTGGCTGAGCGCAACACGACGATAGGACTAAAGGTATGATCGCGGGCAAGCATGCGCTGGTGACGGGCGGCGGTACCGGCGTCGGACGGGCGATTGCCCTGGCGCTGGCTGAAGCGGGTGTCGCCGTCACGATCTGCGGCCGCCGCAAGGAGCAGCTTGCGGCCGTGGCCGGCGAGGCCAGGGAGATTTCCGCCATCGTCGCCGATGTGACTGACGAGGCGGCCATGACGGCGCTGTACGCCGAGGCCGAAAAGGCGCGCGGGCCGTTCGACATCGTCGTCGCCAATGCCGGCGTATCGGACGCCGGCCCCGCGCATCGGACGTCGCTTGCCACCTGGCAGCGCACCCTCGACGTCAACATGACCGGCTCGTTCCTGACGGTGAAGCCCGCCCTTGCCGGCATGGCCGCCCGCAAATCCGGGCGGATCGTGTTCGTCGCCTCGACCGCCGGGCTCAAGGGCTACGCCTACGTGGCGCCCTATGTTGCCGCCAAGCACGGCGTGGTCGGGCTCATGCGCGCGCTGGCAACCGAACTGGTCAGGACCGGCGTCACCGTGAACGCCGTCTGCCCGGGCTTCGTCGAGACCGATATGCTGGAAGAATCGGTCCAGCGCATCGTCCGCACGACCGGCCGCACCGTCGAGCAGGCGCGCGCCAGCCTCTCCGCCACCAATCCGCAGGGCCGTTTCATCCAGCCGAGTGAGGTCGCGGCGGCGGTGCTGTGGCTCGTGAGCGAGGAAGCCGGCTCCGTCACCGGCCAGGCGCTGTCACTGTCGGGAGGCGAGACATGGTGAGCGGGGCGCTTTCCGCCTCCAAGGAGAAGCTTCGGCTCTGGATCCGCCTGCTGCGCGCGTCGCGCATCATCGAGAGCGAGCTGCGCGAGCGATTGAGCACGGAGTTCGACACCACATTGCCGCGCTTCGACGTCATGGCCGCGCTCTACCGCACGCCCGAGGGCATGCTGATGAGCGACCTGTCGCGCTTCCTGCTAGTCTCCAACGGCAACGTCACCGGCATCGTCGACCGGCTGGTCGCCGAGGGCCATGTGCAGCGCGGCCAGCGCAACGGCGACCGGCGCACCTCGATCGTGCGGCTCACCAAGGCGGGCCGGGATTTCTTCAAGACCATGGCGGCCGAGCACGAGCGCTGGGTCGGCGAGTTGCTGGCCGATGTCAGCAAGAGCGACGCCCGCCAACTGACCTCGATGCTGAAGGCCTTTCGCAGCAATTGGGAGGGACGCGAATGACCACGATGAAGG
>JADHLS010000372.1 GCA_016780605.1 Reyranella sp. | reverse complement strand
TGGCGCTCGGATCGAGATCGCGCGGCAGGCCGAGCATGCGCTCGGCGACGACGTTCTTCAGCACCTCCTGCGTGCCGACGCCCAGGGTGACGGCCTGGCTGAACCAGAAGGCGTGGTCCCAGTCGTCGTACTCGTCGGGGCCGGCAAGCTGGGAGGGGAACGGCTTCTCGCCCGCGATCATGCCGCGCGCGCCCTGGCTGCGCTTAGCGAGATCGACGACGCGCTGGCCGTGCGGCGCCGCCAGCATCTTGTGGATAGCGCCCTCGGGCCCGGGCGCCTTGGCGTTCATGCGGTCGCTGAGCGAGCGATAGGCCAGCAGCCGCAGGATCTCGCCCTCGACATAGACCTGCGCCGCCTCGTCGCGCATGGCGCCGTCTTCCAGCGCGCCGATTTCGGCCAGTCCCTCGACCAGCTCGCGCGCCGACGGTCCGTGGCCCCAGATGGCGCCGGGCCGCGACAGCGCCACGCGCTCGGTCTGCAGCTGCGTGGTGCAGAGCGCCCAGCCCTCGCCTTCCTTGCCCAGCAGGCGGTCGGCAGGGATGCGCACGTCCTCCAGAAACACCTCGTTGTATTCGTTGTCGTGCGCCGACATGTCGATGATCGGCCGCACGCGGATGCCGGGCGTATCCATGTCGACCAGGAATTCCGACAGACCCTTGTGCTTGGGCTGGTCGGGGTCGGTGCGCGCCACCAGCACGCCGACCTTCGCCTTGTGGGCAAGCGAGGTCCAGATCTTGTGGCCCTTCACGACATAGTGGTCGCCGTCGCGGCGTGCCATCGTGCGCAGGTTGCCGAGGTCGGAGCCGCCCGACGGCTCGCTGAACAGCATGCACCAGGTGTGCTCGCCCGACAGCGCGGGCCACAGGAAGTGCTGGCGCTGCGCCTCGGTGCCATGCGTCAGCAGAGACTGGGCGCAGTTGTTGATGGCGACGGGATTTCTGGGCACATGCACGCCGGCGCGCTTCATCTCCTGGTCGATGATCAGCTGCAGCTCGGCATCCGCTTCAAGGCCCCAGGGCCTGGGCCAATGCGGCACCACGAAGCCCGCCTGCGCCAATGCCAGCGCTGACGGCTGGGGATTGGCCTCGAACCACGCGCGGATCTCCCGACGCTTGGGATGGTCTTCACCCGGCAACTCGAAGTCCATCGGACACTCCCTACGCTGCCGCCACCGAAACGTAATCCTTGAACTGCCGGCGCAAGGTCACCTTGTGCACCTTGCCGGTGGCCGTCATGGGCAATGCCTCGACGAACACCACATCCGCCGGCAGCCACCACGAGGCCATGCGCGGCCGCAGGAACTCGATCAGCTCGGGCCCGCTCACCTGCTTGTCCGGGCGCCGCACCACCACCAGCAATGGCCGCTCCTGCCAGCGCGGATGGGCGATGCCGATGACCGCGGCCTGCGCCACCGCGGGATGGCCCATGGCGGCGCCCTCGATGGCGGCACTGCTGATCCATTCGCCGCCCGACTTGATGACATCCTTGGAGCGGTCGACGAGCTCGACCGTGCCGTCGGCATGGAGTTTCGCCACGTCGCCGGTCTGCAGCCAGCCGTCGGAGGTCGGCGCCTCCTGCTTGAAATAGGCGCCCGTCACCAGCGGACCTTTGGCCTGCAGATGGCCGAAGGCCACGCCGTCATTGGGCAGAATGTGGCCGTCGTCGTCGACAATGCGCAATTGGGTGGAGAAGGCGACGCGGCCCTGGCGCAGCTTCTGGTCGACACGCTTGTCGAACGGCAGGTCGATGTAACCCGGCGGCATCGACGTCTTGGTGACGCCGAGCGCCTCGGTCATGCCCCAGCAATGCGCCACCTCGATGCCGTGGCGCTGCTCCAGGGCCTCGACCAGCGAGCGCGGCGGCGTGGTGCCGGCGACCAGCGCGGCGCGCATCGCCGGCAATTTCAGGCCGTTGCGGTCGAGATGGTCGACCAGGGTCATCCATACGGTGGGCACACAGGCCGCCATGGTGACCCGCTCGGCGGCCATCAGCTCGTAGAGCTTGTCGGGCTCGAAGTTGCGACCCGGCAGCACGAGGGTGTGGCCGCTGAGCGGCGCGGTATAGACCATCTGCCAGCCGTTGCCGTGGAACATCGGCGCGATCGGCATCACCGCCTCGCGCGCGCCCGAGCGATAGCCGCCGATCATGTCGGCCGTGCTCATGATCAGGGCGCTGAGGATCGTGGAGCGGTGCGTGTTGACCACGCCCTTGGGCTGGCCGGTGGTGCCCGAGGTGTAGCAGATCACCGAGGCCTGGCGTTCGTCGAAGGTCGGCCAGGCATAGTCGTCGTCCTGCGCGGCCAGCAGCTTTTCGTAGGACAGGAGTTTCAGACTGGACTGCGGCGGTTCGGGATCGACGCTCATGTAGATCCAGCCCTTCACGCCGGGCGTGCGACCCGCGAACTTCTCGGCGATTGGCAGCGTGCCGGCATCGAGGCAGATCCACGAATCCTCGGCGTGATTGACGATGTAGACGAGCTCTTGCTCGAAGAGGCGCGGGTTGATGGTGTGCAGCACGGCGCCGAAGCCGGAGACGCCGTAGAACAGCTCGAAATGGTGGTGGGTGTTCCAAGCGAGCGAGCCCACACGGTCGCCCGGCCGCACGCCCAGCGCCTGCAGAGCCTTGGCGAGCTTCTTGGCGCGGCTGTGCGCCTCGCCGTAGGTCGTCCGATGGATGCCGCCTTCCGGCGTGCGCGCCACGATCTCGGTCGCGCCGTGGATGCGCGCCGCATGCTCGATGATCGACGTCACGAGCAGGGGCGCATCCATCATCAATCCGCGCATGGCGTCCTCCCTGGGCTGGCTAGCGCGATTTCCCGACGTAGTCCTCGACGATGCCCCGCCATAGCTTGAGCAGGCGGTCGAAGCGAGCGGGCTCGTTCTGCCACAGCATGCGGACGGCAAGCCCGCGCACCAGGCCGAGCGTCAGCCACAGCACGTCATCGGCCACTGGCTCGGGCATGCCGCGCGCGACCAGGGCCTGATGCCACGCGCGTTCGGCCGGCAGGCGGGCATTGCGCACCATGGCCATGAGCTGCTTGCGGAAGCTCGCCTTGTTGATCGAGGTGGCGATGTCGAGCGAGATGAAGAACGGGGTCGAGAAGAAGAACTCGCGAGCGTCGTCTATGGCATGCTCCAGCGCGTCGTCGTCGCGCTTGAGCGAGCGCGCCCGCCTCTCGCTGGCCGCCAGCACGTTGTGGAAGACGTGCTCCATGGTGGCGTAGACCAGCTTCTCTTTGGTCCTGAAGTGATGCAGCTGGGCGCCGCGCGACACGCCTGCCGCCTTCGCGACGTCGGCCGTGCGGAAGTGGGCGTAACCCTTTTGGCGCAGCACCTGGACGGCAGCATCGAGGATGCGGGTGCGCGTCTCCTGGGTTCGCTCGGCCTGGGTGCGCCGCTTCTTCTTCGCGGCACGCGGACGCCTGTAGGGACGCTCGTCCAGAAGCTCGGATACGGACATCCGCTCAGTCCGCCTTGACGGTCTCGATGGCCGCCCAGCCCTTGCCGTCGAAACGCGAGAGCTGGAAGCCGTGATAGGGGCGATAGTCCTCCGGCGTGTTGCTGAGCTTGATGCCCGGCAGCAGCAGCGGGAGCGTGACGTCCTTCAGCGTCGTCGCCTTCTTGAGCAGGTTGTCCCGCGTCAGCTCGCTGCCGGCCGCCTTCAGGACATGCTCGGCCATCTGGGCATTGACGTAACCCGACACACCGATCGCATCGAGCGGCGATTCGTTGGGCGCGAATTTCTTCATGAAGGCAAAGTAGCCCTGCATCTCGGGATCCTTGTCCCACGCCGGATCGCCCGGCTCCTTGAAATACTGCGCCGTCATCACGCCGGTCGCCTTGTCGAAACCGGCGACCTTCAACACCGCCTGCACCGAGCTGCCGGGGCTGGCAATGAACTGCATGGGTTTCCACTTGAGCTCGTCGGCCTTGCGGATGGCCTGGGCCGCGAACTTGGGCGTGGTGAAATTCATGAACACGTTGGCGCCCGAGCCAGCGAGACTGATGACCTGCGAATCGACGGTGGGATCGGTGAGTTCGTAGCTCTGCTCGGAAACGACCAGCTTCTTGTAATCGTCGCCCAGCGCCTTCTTCAGGCCCTTGAGGAAGTCCTTGCCGTAATCGTCATTCTCGTAAAGCACACTGATCTTGGGCGCCTTCTCGGCCTTCAACGCATAGCGGGCAAAACCGGCCGCCTCGGTCTCGAACGAGGGATAGAACGGCACCGTCCAGGGATACTGCTTGGGATCGTTGAACTTGCTGCCGCCCGCCGAGATCAGGAGCTGCGGCACCTTCTTGCCGTTGAGATACTTCTGCGTCGCCGAATTGGTCGGCGTGCCGACGGTGCCGACCTCGGCCAGCACATTGTCCTCCTCGACGAGCTTGCGCGAGGCCTCGAGCGCCTTGGGCGGGCTGTAGCCGTTGTCGAGGACGATGAACTTGATGCGGCGCTTGTTGATGCCGCCGGCCTCGTTGAGCGACTTGAAGTAGGCCTCCTCGATGCGGCTGTAGATGCCGAAGGCCGAGGCCGGTCCGCTGAGCGGCGCGCTCTGGCCGATCGTGATCTCGCTGTCGGTGACGCCCGGCCCGTACTTCCTGTCCTGCGCCTCGGCCGTCGTGGCCGACAGCAGCCCAGCCGCGACCAACGCCATCGTCGTTGCGCGCATCGTTTCCTCCCGAAATCTCAACGGCCTCTCGACGGGCCGCTATGTCGGGAGTTAAAAACAGTCCGTCCGGCTTGTAAACAAAAATTCTACCATTTGTTAGGAAACGTCATGGCTGACATCCTTGCCCTCGGCATCTCGCACTACCCGCCCTTGCACGGTCCCGACGAGCGCATGGCGTGGATCCTGAAGCGCATGCTGCAGAACCCCAAGCTGCCGGCAGAGCTGCGAACGCCCGCCGGCTGGCCCGAGCCGATGCGCGCCGAATGGGGCAACGATGAGGGCGCCTCATCGGCCGCGCGCCATCGCGCCGATCTCGTGGCGTGGATGGACAAGACACGCGCCGCGCTCGACGCGTTCAAGCCCGACTTCATCCTGATCTGGGGCGATGACCAGTACGAGAACTTCAAGGAAGACGTGGTGCCGCCCTACTGCATCAGCGCCTACGAGAGCTTCAAGTTCGCCTCGCCGCCGGGCAATGTGTGGGGCGAGACCGACAAGACCTACGAGCTGCCCGGCCACCGCACCGCCGCCAAGATGCTGGCAACGAAGCTGATCGAGGAAGGCTTCGACACGGCCTATGCCTACAAGCCGTTGCATCATCCGCTCGGCCACGCCTTCACCAACGCGATCATGTACCTCGATTATCATCGCGCAGGCTTTGGCTATCCGATCATTCCGTTCGCCATCAACTGCTACGGGCGGCGCGTTCTGGCGCAACGCGGCGGGCTACCGGTGTTCGACCGCGTGGTCGATGATGCCGATCTCGATCCGCCGGCACCGATGCCCAAGCGGCTGTTCGACCTCGGCGCCACGACGGCGCGGGTGCTGGCCGCCTCGCCCTGGCGCGTGGCGCTGCTCGCTTCGTCGGGCTGGAGCCACGCGTTCCTGACCGCCAAGAACCATTTCCTGTGGCCCGACACGCCGGCCGACCGTCACATGTACGACGCGTTGCGCGCTTGCGACTGGCAGACCTGGCGCGGCTATAGCGGCGCCGCCGTCGAGGATAGCGGCCAGCAGGAGATCCTGAACTGGATGTGCCTCGCCGGCGCCATGAGCGAGCTCGGGCGCAAGCCCAAGGAGACGGGCTTCGTCGACACCTGGATCTTCAACTCGTCCAAGGCGTTCCTGATCGCCCCTCCGAACTGAACTTGGCGAATTGAGGATCGATCCATGAAGCTCAAAGACCGGGTCGCCCTCGTCACCGGCACCAGCCCCAACATCGGCGGCGGCATCGCCGAGGGGCTGGCTGCAGAGGGT
>JADHLS010000371.1 GCA_016780605.1 Reyranella sp. | reverse complement strand
CCCGTTCGTGCCGCATTGGCGCGAGCGCCGTCTCGAGGAATACGCGCGTGCCGAAGACGCGAAGGCCATGGCGATCAATGTGCGCGGCTGGTTCGCCATCGCCACGCGCATGCTCGACGTGCCGGATGCCAGGCGCCGCGCCCTCGAGGAGTGCAACGCCCTGGTCGAGCGCGAGGTGCCCATCAGCCGCGAATTCGACCCGTGCATGATCTACGCCGTCGGCAACGAAGTGGTGTGGCCGTTCCGGCCGCCGCCGATGCCGCCCGCGCCCTATGTGCCGGCAGCGAAGCTGTCCCCGCCGGTGCCGTTGGACCCCGCGACCGTGCCACTGATCACCGAGCGCGCACGCCAGAACCTCGTCGAGCACTATATGCGGACGACCCGCCATCGCGCGTTTGTGCTTGGCCATGGTCCCACCACCTGGTGGTCGCCGAGCGAGAGCGACGCCGACGCCATCCGGCGCAATCTGCAGACCTGCGGGCAGATCACCGGCCGGCCGTGCTTCGTCTATTCGGTCGACGACCAAGTGGTGGTGCGCGTTCCGCAGCTCCATCGCGTCATCGGCATCTTCACACCGCAAGCTGTTTCCGCGGCGAATGCCACGCAGCAGTCTGCCATCGAGCGCTACCTCGTGGACAATGACTGGCGCGCCATCGCCGTGGCGGACAACGGCCATCTCGGCATCGTCTCCGGCAAGCCGGGCGAGGCGGATGCCGCGCGCGACGCGCTCGGCGAATGCCGCAATGCCGCCGGTGTTGAGTGCAAGCTGCTGGCCATCGGCCCCTGGCTGGTGGCGCCGAAGTAGCCCTTAGTCCGCCACTGCCACCCCGAAGCGCTTGGCGATCTCCTCCAGCATCACCTCCGAGGCGCCGCCGCCGATCGCCTGCACACGTGCATCGCGGGCCATGCGCTCGACCGCCGTTTCGCGCACGAAGCCCATACCGCCGTGGAACTGGACGCAGTCGTACAGGACCTGGTTCACGAGATCGCCGGCCAGCGCCTTCACCATCGAGACCTGGGCAACACAGTCCCGTCCCTCGGCATCGAGCCAAGCGGTGTGATGCACCAGCTGGCGTGCCGCCTCGACCTCGGCGAGCCGCCGTGACAGGCGCTGGCGGATCGTCTGCTTGTCCCACAACGGCTTGCCGAAGGCGGTGCGCTGGCTGACATGCTCGAAGGTGAGGCGGATCGCCTCGCGCGCCTCGGCCATGGCCATGGCGCCGATCACCAGCCGCTCCGTCTGAAAATTGGCCATGATCGAATAGAAGCCGCGATTGACCTCGCCCAGCACGTTCTCGGCCGGCACCCGGCAATCCTCGAAGATCAGCTCGGCGGTGTCGGACGAGCGCCAGCCGGTCTTGTCCAGGGCGCGCCCGACCTTGAAGCCCGGCATGCCCTTCTCGATGATGAACATGGTGATGGCGCGGCTGCCCTTGGCCTCGGGATCGGTGCGCGCGGCGATGAAATAGAGATCGCCGTGCACGCCGTTGGTGATGAACATCTTGGCGCCGTTCAGCACATAGTCGTTGCCGTCGCGCACGGCGCGGGTGCGGATGCCGGCGACGTCGGAGCCGGCGCCGGGCTCGGTAACGCCGACGGCGGTGATGGTCTTCCCCGCGATGACCCCCGGTAGATACTTCTCGAGCTGCCGCTTGTCGCCAAAGCGCAGCAGGTGCGGGCTCGCCATGTCGGTGTGTACCAGCACGGTGATGGCAAAGCCCCCATGGGTCGAGCGGCCGACCTCCTCGGCCAGCACGACCGAGGCGCGGGCATCGAGGCCGGCGCCCCCCAGCGCCTCGGGCACGCGCAGCGAGAAGAAGCCGAGCTCGCCCATCTCGCGCAGGACCTGGCGCGGCACGAAGCCTGCGTCCTCCCACTTCGGGCCGTGCGGCTTCACCTTCTCTTCGACGAAGCGGCGCAACTGGGCGCGGATCAGGTCGTGTTCCTCGGTGAAGATCGGATGTGCCATGGCGGCGGGATGCTACACTCGCCGCATGTCACGCGACAAACGCCTGCAGGATCGCTCGATCTACCCGCACTGGTGCACCGACACGGTGCGCTTCTCCGACCAGGACGCCGCCGGCCACGTGAACAACGTGGCGATCTGCGCCTACATGGAAACCGCCCGTCTTACCTTCATGCGCGACATGGGCCTGACGCAGAACGGCGACGGCACGCGCGGCATCTCGGCTGGCATGACCGTGAGCTTCCTGGCCGAATCACACTGGCCCGGCCAGGTCGCCCTGGGCACCGGCGTGATCAAGATCGGCACCAGTTCGCTCACCGTCGGATCGGCGGCCTTCAAGGACGGGACCTGCATCGCGGCGGCCGAGATGACCGTCGTCCGCCTCAGGGGCAAGACGCCCCATCCGATCGATAGTGGCCTGCGGACCAGGCTGGAAAAGTATTTGCTGCCAGGCTTTTAGCCGCCGCCTGAGCGACCCCTTGACGAGGATGGTGGGCCACCCCTATCTTTGCACCTGCGAGTAAGTCGCATCTGCATAGGAAGGCTGTCGCAAGGCATGTACGTCTGCATCTGCCGGGCCATTCGGGATCGTGAAGTTGACGCCGCCGTCCGCGCCGGCGCTCGCCGGCCGGTTGACGTCTTCCGCGCCTGCGGCAAGAGCCCCCAATGCGGCAGCTGCGCCTGCGACATGCGCGAGCGCATCGCCCAGACGGTCGCCACGGACCGCGCGGCCGCGCCCAATCTTCTCGCGGCGGACTAGTCCCTTTTTAGCTCGGCTCCTTGCCTTCGCCGATCTGGGTCTGCAGGTAGTTCTGCACGCCCACCTTGTCGATCAGCGCGATCTCGGTCTCGAGGAAATCGATGTGCTCCTCGGCGTCCTCGAGGATGTCGACCACGATCTCGCGGCTGACGAAATCCTTGGCGGTCTCGCAGTGGGCGACCGCCGCGACCAGAGCGGTGCGAGCCGCGTTCTCGAGCTTGAGATCGGCGGCGAGGCATTCCGGCACGTCCTCACCAACGCCAAGCTTGCCGAGATCCTGCAGGTTGGGCAGGCCATCGAGCACGAGAATGCGCTTGATCAGCTTGTCGGCATGCTTCATCTCGCCGATCGATTCCTCGTAGATCTTCTTGCCCAGCCGCTCGAAGCCCCAGTGCTGCATCATCCGAGCGTGCAGGAAATACTGATTGATCGCCGTGAGCTCGTTCTTCAGGAGCTTGTTGAGCTCGGCGATGATCTGGGGATTGCCTTTCACGGCGGCCTCCTCGCAATGCGGTATCGCGCTACAGATACAACGCAAGGCGCATGATGCAACCGCGGAGTGCGCGACTGAGAACCGTTCGCTCATAAATCTGTCGGCAACGTCCCGCGAGGGGAATCGCCCTGCGGTTCCCGTGAGAAAAAGTCGCGGTCACCGACGTCACACTGCATCACTTCCTCTGGCAATCTGCCGCCGTCCGGCGCGTCGCAACGTCGGCGTTGTTCGGACGTTCACCAACCATCCACAGCCCGCCCGGCTTGTTTGCCGGGTCAGCCGGAGTACGCGTCATGCCTTTGGACAAAGGAAAAGCCCCCTTCACCCTCCCCAAGCTTCCCTATGCCGAGGACGCGCTCGCGCCCGTCATCTCCGCCAAGACGATCTCCTTCCACTACGGCAAGCATCACAAGGCCTATGTCGACAAGCTCAACGAGCTGATCGAGGGCACCCCCTACGCAAGCGAGACGCTAGAGGAGATCATCAAGAAGTCGGCCAAGGACGAGAAGGCGAAGGCGATCTTCAACAATGCCGCCCAGGCTTGGAACCACGATTTCTACTGGCACAGCATGACCGCGAAGGGCGGCACGCCCTCGGGCAAGATCAAGAAGGCGCTCGAGGACAGCTTCGGCGGCCTCGAGGAGTTCCAGAAGGCCTTCAAGGCCGCCGCGGTCGGCCAGTTCGGCAGCGGCTGGGCCTGGCTCGTGGCCAAGGACGGCAAGCTCGCCATCCAGACCACCTCGAATGCCGACACGCCGCTCGCGCACGGCGGCAAGGCTCTGCTCGTCGCCGACGTCTGGGAGCACGCCTACTACCTCGACTACCAGAACCGCCGGCCGGACCATGTGCAGGCCTGGCTGGAGAAGCTCGCCAACTGGTCATTCGCCGAGGAAAACCTCGGCTAGGAAGGAGCCGTCATGCTGGGCACCATTCTCCTGATCATCCTCATCCTGATCCTGATCGGTGCCTTGCCCGCCTGGCCGTACAGCAGCGGTTGGGGCTACTACCCCAGCGGCGGCATCGGCCTGGTGCTGATCATCGTCGTGATCCTGTTGCTGATGGGACGCATCTGACGTTCCATCGGTGGCAGCTCAATACCTGAAAGTTACGTTGATCGAGCCGAACTGCGTCCAGCGGTTCTGTTCGTAGAATTCCGGCGTGCGTATCACCTGCGTGTAGGTGAGCCGCACGCCGTGATACGTCACGGCAAGTCCTACCTGCGCCTCGCCGACGAACGGCCGGTGCGACACGCGCAGGCTGTAGCCGTCCGTGTTCCCGTCCAGGAAGATGTTACGGCCGACCACCTGACCATCGAGCCCGGCGAAGAGGTACCAGCCGAAGCTGCCGTCGCCGATGAAAGCCTCCGAGCTCGGCAACGCGGGGCGGGGGCGCGGCGGGCCGAAATCGTCGCGCAGGTTCTTGCCGATGCGCGCCGTGCCGCCGACATCGCCATAGATCGCCACGTTGCCCAGCGTCCCGCCGATGCGCGGGATGACATCGACCTCGAGCTTGGGGTCCTCGATCACCGTCGCTCGGGCGGTGCGCCACCGCCGCTCGAAGCCGAGCCCGATTGTCGGCTCGTTGTGCAGCTGATTGGCCCAGCCGTTGGCCCGGGCCACACCGATAATGTTGTGGAAGTTGTTCTGCACGAACTCGCCGCCGGCCGCCGGGCCGATCACGCCGAGGTCGAGCTGCAGGGTGTCGAGCCGCACCGGCTCCAGCGTGCGCGTCTTCTCGTCGAAGCGTTTGTAGGTATATTGCAGGGCGAAGCTGGCATAGAGCCACGCCGCATAGGGCCGGTCGTTGTAGATCGGCTGGCTCGCGAACGTGTCGTCGGGCGTATAGAGGTTCTGGCCGATCGACAGGCCGAAGCGGCGCACCGCCGCGTCGGACTTCGGCTCGCCGAAGAAGGTCGGTATCGTGGTCAGTGCCACCCAGCCGGCAGGCATGTCAGTGATAGCGGGCGACAGCCAGCCCAGCCGCACCCCGTTGGTGTAGTCGCGGTCGGTCGGGCTGAAGCGGTTGAAGACGTCGTTCTCGATCTGGAAGACGAAGATGCTGCGGCTTTCACTTTCGGTCGCCGAGGGTGGCGGTGGCGGATCGTCCGCGGCATGGGCAACGATCGGCCCGGCGACGAGCACTGTCGCGAGGACGGCGATCCTGCCGATGCGAAGCTGCATCGTCTGCCAACGCAACCGCCGACGGACGGTTCCGGTCCGCTATCGGACGTTGGCGCTGGCTCGGGGATCCCAGAGATGGGCGCGCCAGTGGAATCCGATCACGATCGTAAAGACGATGCCGACGACACTGAACATCGAGCCAGTCGCCGAAAAGCCGGCGTGCTCAACCAGCGGCCCGGCCAGCAACAGCCCGATGCCCATGCCGTAGACCACCAGCATGCGCACCCCCATGACGCGGCCGCGGAAGGCCGGGTCGGCGACGCGCAGCAGCAGCACGGCCATCGGGATCATGCAGAAGCTCTGCACGAACCCCGACACGAACAGCACGACCTGGCCCAGCACCGGGAGCGTGATCCAGGCGAAGACGAGGTTGAGGGTGAACCACAGCCCCGCACAGACCAGCATGGTGCGCGCCGGCCGGATGTGGGCGCCGTGCGTCGAGATCGCAATCGAGCCGGTGAGCGCCCCGCCGGCGAAGCAGGCGATCAGCCAGCCGAGCCCGGTCTGACCGAGCCCGTAGACGTCCTTGG
>JADHLS010000370.1 GCA_016780605.1 Reyranella sp. | reverse complement strand
GGCGTCCTGCGCCAGCACGATCAGCGCCTTGGCGCCGCGCGCGATCAGCGCTTCGATGTCGGTGATCTGCTTGGCGGCGTTGCTCTGGGCATCGGCCGAGACGTAGGTGCCGCCGCCCGCCGCGATCGCCGCCTTGATTGCGGCCTCGTCGGTCTTCCACCGCTCTTCCTGGAAATTCGACCAGCTGACGCCGATCACCTGAGCCTGCACCGGCGTCATCGCGGCGCCCGCCAGCAGGACGGCGCCCAACAGCGCCGCGAAAGAGGTCCGTGTCATGTTTCCTCCCGAAGGATGTCTGGCCCTCTAACGAGGCCACATCAAATTATGATGGGCGTACCTCACGCCCGTCAAGGAGCCCAACGGTCAGCGGCGTGTCGGCCGGGCATACTGCGCCTGGCGGCGCATTAGGAACAACAGCGGGATGAAGATCACCGCCGCCACCGCCAGCACACGGAAATCGTTGAGGTAGGAGATCATCGCCGCCTGGCGGTTGAGTTCCTCGCTCCACATCCCGAGCAGCTTCGCGGGATCGTCGGTCGGCACCGCCCCGTACGGGAAGCCGCTGCCGAACGGCGTCATGTGGGAGATGATCCTGGCGCGGTCGATCGGCACGCCGTTCTCGATCGGCGTGGTGCCGAAGCGCCACAAGGGGTTGAACGGCGTCAGATACTCGGCGAGCCCGGAGCGGTTGATCTGGGTGTTGCGATCGAGCATGGCGACCAGCACGGCCACGCCGACCGAAGCGCCGAGATTGCGCATAAGGGCATTGATCGCTGCCCCTTCGGTGCGGATGCGCGCCGGAATGGTGGCGAAGGCAAGCGTCGTGAGCGGCGGGAACACGAGGCCGAGGCCGACACCCTGCAGGAAGCCGTTCCAGACCACCTGACCTTCGCTGACGTCGATCGAGAACTGCGTCATGTCGTAAAGCGAGAGACCGCACAGGCTGAGCCCGATCGCGATCAGCCATCGCGCGTCCATCTTGCCGATCAGGCGCGACACCACGAACATCGAGATCATGGTGCCGATGCCGCGCGGCGCCATGACGATACCCGTGGTGAACACCGGATAGCCCTTCAGCTGCTGCAGGAACGGCGGCATCAAGGTCGCCGTCACGATCATCAAGAGGCCGGTGATGGCCGTGAAGATGATGCCCAGCATCAAATTGCGGTCACGGAACATGTCGCGCGGCAGGAACGGCTGGTCGCTCGACAGCATGTGGAGCACGAACATGAGGGCGGCGACGCCCGCCACCACCGCTTCGATCACGATCTCGCGGGAGCCGAACCAGTCGATCTGCTCGCCGCGGTCGAGCATGAGTTGGAACGTGCCGATGGCGATCGACAGCAGCGTGAAGCCCAGCAGGTCGAACGGCCGCGGCGTGTCGCTGGCCTTGTTCTTGATCAGGATCATCAGCCCGACGGCGCACAGGATGCCGACCGGCAGGTTGATGTAGAACACCCAGCGCCAGCTGTATTCGTCGGTCAGCCAGCCGCCCAGCGTGGGTCCGCTGATCGGGCCGAGCATCGTGCCGACGCCCCACATCGCCATCGCCTTACCCTGCTCCTCGCGCGGATAGGCCTCCATCATCAGCGTCTGGCTGAGCGGCACCAGCGCGGCGCCGCAGACGCCCTGCATGGTGCGGAAGGCCACCAGCTGCGGCAGCGTCTGGGCGGCGCCGCACAGCATCGAGGCGATGGTGAAGCCGATCACCGAGCTCACCAGGATGCGCCGCACGCCGAAGCGCACGGCGCAGAAGCCGGCGAGCGGCGTGGCGATGGCCGCCGACACGATGAACGACGTGATCACCCAGGCGACCTGCTCCTGGGTCGCCGACAGCGATCCCTGGATGTTGGGCAGCGCCACGTTGGCGATCGTGCCGTCGAGCGCCTGCATGATCGTGGCCATCATGACCACGACGGTGAGCAGGCGCCGGTGGCGCAGCGCGGCGCGATCCATCAGGACGTCAGGACTGTGACCGAGATCACAGGCCGAAGCTCCTCAGCAGCTCGCCGAAGGTGCGATGATGCCCGGTGTCGATCTCGATGGTCACGCTCATGCCGACGCGCAGCGGCGGATCG
Organism: Reyranella sp.; assembly: GCA_016780605.1. Classification (GTDB taxonomy): domain Bacteria; phylum Pseudomonadota; class Alphaproteobacteria; order Reyranellales; family Reyranellaceae; genus Reyranella. The sequence continues at coordinate 3,876 of JADHLS010000370.1, read as the reverse complement.
CCCTCCTTGCAGATCACGGAGGTGCGGACAGGGATGCGCTGCACCACCTTGACCCAGTTGCCGGTGGCGTTCTGCGGCGGCAGCACGGCGAATTCCGCGCCGGTCGACTGCGCGAGCGAGGTGACCTTTCCGGTGCACTGCATGTCGGGATAGGTATCGACGCTGATGGTGACCGGCTGGCCGACGCGCACGCGCGTCAGCTCGGTTTCCTTGAAGTTGGCCTCGATCCACAAATCGCGGTCGGCAACCACGGCGATCGACGGCACGCCCATCACGGCATAGCTGCCCGGCACCAGCACCTTGGAGACGATGCCGTCGAGCGGCGCCTCGATGGCGGTGCGGCGCAGGTTGTGCAGCGCCTCATCGCGCTGCGCCAGCATCTGCTTCACCTTGGGATGATCGTCGACCCGGATCTTGGGATCGCCGGCCAGCGCCGCCTCGATGCGCTGCAGGTCCTCCTCCAGTGAGGCGATGCGCTGGCGCGCCACCTCGAGGGCCATGCGGGTCTCCTGCAGCTTCTGCTGCGAGGCGATCTTCTTGTCGGCGAGGTCGGACTGGCGATCGAACTCCTGCTGGGCGTAGGTCTGCTGGCTTTGCGCCGCCTTGATGTCCTCGCGCTTGGTGCGCCATTGCGCGCGCAGGCCACGGATCTCGGCGCGCTGGACCTCGATCTCCGCATCGATCCTGGCGAGCGCCGTGCGGTAGGGCTGGTCGTCGAGCCGGAACAGCAGCTGGCCACGCGACACGCTCTGGTTCTCGCGCACGGCGACCTCGACGATGGGGCCGCTGAGCTCGGTGGCGATATAAACCCGGTCACCTTTCACGTAGGCGTTGTCGGTGCCGACGAAGCGACCGCCACTCAGCCAGATGACGAGAGCGACGGCGATGGCAACCAGCGGCAGCGACCACATGACCAACCGCCACAGCAGGCGTCCGGCCACTCTCTGGCGACGCGTTGCCGCCACCGCAATCGCAGGCCGTGTCGTCGCAATCGGAATCTCGCCGTCCACACCATATATGGTCGTCCGCGCGGCCCGGACCGTCAACTAACCACGCGACATGGCTGCTAAGGCCGTTCCGCCGGCTTGGCGCCGTCCCTGAACAACTTGTAGGTGATGGCGTCGTACAGGGCGTTGTAGGAGGCATCGACGATGTTGGGCGACACGCCGATGGTCGACCAACGCCTTTGGGAATCGGCACTTTCGATCATGACCCGGGTCGTGGCGGCGGTTCCGCCCGCCGCATCGAGGATGCGCACCTTGAAGTCGACCAGGCGCATGTCCTGCAGCTCGGGATAGACCGGCAGCAGCGCCTTTCGCAGCGCAGCATCGAGGGCATTCACCGGGCCGTTGCCCTCGCCAACTTCCATGGCCCGCCTGCCGCCGACATCGAGCTTCACCGTCGCCTCGGAAAGGGCGATCAGCTGGCCGCGGGCATTGACCCGGCGCTCGGCCAGCACGCGGAAACTCTGCAGAGCGAAGTAGTCGGGCACCGTGTGCAGCTCGTGGCGCGCCAGCAGCTCGAACGAGGCGTCGGCGCCGTCATAGGCGTAGCCTTCGGCTTCGCGCTCCTTGACGATCTCCAGCAGCCGCGCGACGCCCGGATCCTTGGGATCGACCTCGAGGCCGATCTGGCGAAAGCGCGCCATGATGTTGGAGCGGCCGGCCTGGTCGCTGACGACGATGATGCGCTGGTTGCCGACCGATTCGGGATCGACGTGCTCGTAGGTGCGCGGGTCCTTCTCGACTGCCGAAACATGCAGCCCGCCTTTATGAGCGAAAGCGCGCGTGCCGACGTAGGCCGCACTTCGATTGGGCACGACGTTCAGCCGATCATCGAGCAGACGCGAGAGATGGGTCAGCCGCTGCAGCGCCCCCGGTTTCAGCCCGGTCTCGAAACCCATCTTCAGCACGAGGTTCGGGATCAAGGCGATCATGTTGGCATTGCCGCAGCGCTCGCCCAGCCCGTTGATGGTGCCCTGGACCTGGCGCACGCCGGCGCGCACCGCGGCTAATGTGTTGGCGACGGCGTTCTCGGTGTCGTTGTGGGTGTGGATGCCGAGCCGGTCGCCCGGGATCTTCTTCACCACCTCACCGACGATGTGCTCGACCTCGTGCGGCAGGGTCCCGCCGTTGGTGTCGCACAGCACCAGCCAACGCGCGCCGGCCTTCTCGGCGGCAGACAGACAAGCCATCGCGTAGTCGGGATTGGCCTTGTAGCCGTCGAAGAAATGCTCGGCGTCGAACATCACCTCTTCCATGCGGCCCTTCGCATAGGCGAGCGAGTCCGCGATCATCTCGAGGTATTCCTTGCGATCGACCTCGAGCGCCACGTCGACATGGAAGTCCCAGGTCTTGCCGACCATGCAGACATTGCGCGCCTTGGTCTGCAGGATGGCGGCGAGCCCCGGATCGTTGGCGGCACTGCGTCCCGCTCGACGCGTCATGCCGAAGGCCACGAACTTGGCGTTCTGGAACTGCGGCGGATCGGCGAAGAAGCGATCATCGGTCGGATTGGCTCCCGGCCAGCCGCCCTCGATGTAGTCGATGCCCAGGAGATCGAGCTCGCTCGCAATGGCGGCCTTGTCGGCGACGGTGAAGTCGACGCCCTGCGTCTGCGCGCCGTCTCGCAGGGTGGTGTCGAAGAGATAGAGGCGGTTGGACGAAGTCATGACGGCCGCATCATAGTGAGCCAAAGCAGCGGGAGATACGCCTGATGACCACGCCCACGACCATCGTCGAGCTGCGTTCAACCCTCCTGCAGGTACCCTGGCGCGGCAAGCCGCCGGCCGCCGGCATCCTCTCAGCACCCTTGCGCGACATCTACCTGCTCGAGATCGAGACCCAGGGCGGCCTGATCGGCATGAGCTACGTGATGCCCTTGCGCGGCGGACTGCACACCATCGACGCCTGCATGAAGGAGCTGATCGCACCGCACGTGATCGGCCGCGACGCCACCGAGATCGAGGCGATCTGGCAGGTCCTCTACAAGAGCAACTTCTGGCTCGGCCGCATGGGCGTCACGATATTCGCCCAGAGCGCCGTCGACATGGCGCTATGGGACATCTTGGGCAAACGCGCCGGCCTGCCGTTGTTCCGTCTGTGGGGCGCCGCCCGCGCCGAGGTCCCTGCCTATGGGTCGGGCGTGTTCAGAGGTCTCGGCCGCGACGGCATGATCGCGCGCGCCAGGGAATTCACCGCGCAAGGCCTCAAGGCCATCAAGATGCAGGTCGCGCACATCCGGCCGTGGCGCGAGGATGTGCAGAACGTGAAGGCGATGCGCGAGGCGATGGGCGGCGGCATCGAGATCATGATCGACGTCAACATGGGATGGGATGCCGACACCGCGATCCAGGCCGGCCATCGCATCGACGAGTTCGACCCCTACTGGCTGGAGGAGCCGGTGGTGGCCGAAGACTTCGCGGGCTACCGCCGCATCGCCGCAGCGCTCAAGACGCGCATCGTCGGCGGCGAAAGCCATTTCACGCGCAACGACCTCAGGCCGTTCTTCGAGACGCCGTGCGTGCCCATCCTGCAGCCCGATCCGATGCGCGGCGGCTACACCGAGCTGCGCAAGATCGCGGCCGCCGCCGAACCGTGGGGCATCAGGATCGCGCCCCATCTCTTCCACGAGACCATGGTCCATCTGCTGGCCTCGATCCCCAACGCCAATTACCTCGAATACATGGACTGGAACGACGATCTCTGGATCGAACCCGTGCTGCCGTCGAAGGACGGCACCATGACACCGCCCGAGCGACCGGGACACGGGCTCGCCTTCCGGCCGGAAATCCTGAAGGACTGCAAGATCGGCGGACAGAGGATGAAGGGTTAATTCATGCTTTCCGGACCGCCGGCTTCCAGCCGGCCTCATGAG
>JADHLS010000369.1 GCA_016780605.1 Reyranella sp. | reverse complement strand
AGGTGCAACCGGCACCATGGGCCGCCCGATACTCGCCGAGCGTCTTGGGCGCGTGGCTGCTGCGTTCGTTGGTGGCAAGCGCGAGCCGCCGGCCGGTCGGCATGCAGGCAAGCCGCGGTGCGTTCAGGAACGCGCGCGGCGAGGGGGTCCGGCACTGCGGACACTCCACAGGTTCGTCACACTGGGCCATCGGCCGCGTGTCGGTGAACGGCCCGCAGTCGCGACACAGATAATCGTAGACAGCCATCGCGCCGCTCCTACTTGTCCGGCGACAGCGGCAGGTCGATGCCGCCTTTGATGTGCTTGGTTGGCCCCGCCGAGGAGGGCATGAGGTCGAAGTCGAAGATCTCGGTCGGCAGCCACAGCGTGGCGCAGGCGTTGGGCACGTCGACCACGCCCGAGATGTGGCCCTGACACGGCGCAGTGCCCAGGATCGAGTAGGCCTGCGCACCGGAATAGCCGAACTTCTTCAGATACTCGATCGCGTTCAGGCAGGCCTGGCGATAAGCGATGTGCACGTCGAGATAGTGCTGCTGACCCGCCTCGTCGACCGAGATGCCTTCGAAGATCAGATAGTCCTTGTAGGTCGGCGTGATCGGTGACGGCTTGAAAATCGGGTTCTTGATCCCGTACTTGGCGACGCCGCCCTTGATCACATCGACCTTGAGATGCAGCCAACCCGCCATCTCGATGGCGCCGCAAAAGGTGATCTCGCCATCGCCCTGGCTGAAATGGAGATCGCCCATCGAGAGCCCGCCGCCCGGCACATAGACCGGGAAATAGACCCGCGAGCCGCGCGACAGGTCCTTGATGTCGCAATTGCCGCCATGCTCGCGCGGCGGCACGGTGCGCGCGCCTTCGGCAGCCGCCTTGGCGCGCGCGTCGCCCTTCAGCTGGCCCATATGGGCGGTCGGGCCGAACGGCGGGTTCGCCAACCCCGGCACGCGCGTCGGGTTGGTGGCAATCAGCGCCGCCTCGCGCTTGTTCCACTCGGCGAGCAGCCTGGCGTCGGGCAGGCAGCCGATCAAGCCGGGATGGATCAGGCCCGCGAAGCTGACGCCCGGCACGTGGCGCGACGAAGTGTAGAGGCCATGGATGTCCCAGATCGACTTCTGCGCCAACGGGAAGTGGTCGGTGAGAAAGCCGCCGCCGTTCTTCCTGGAGAAGAACCCATTGAAGCCCCACAGGCTCTCCTTCAGCGGCCCGACATCGAGCAAGTCGACGACCAGCAGGTCGCCGGGCTCGGCACCCTTGACGCCGATCGGGCCCGACAGGAAGTGCACGATCGACAGGTCGATATCGCGGACATCGTCGGCCGAGTCGTTGTTCTTGATGAAGCCGCCCGTCCAGTCGTAGGTCTCGATGATGAAGTCGTCGCCGGGATTGACCCAGGCCACGATCGGGACATCGGGGTGCCAGCGATTGTGGATCATGTCGTTGTCGTAAGCCGACTGGCAGAGATCGACCTTGATCAGCGTTTTCGGCATTGATGGCTCCCCTTCATAAGGACATTGGCGGGACTAGACTGACAAATATCTGGCGACCTGGGCCTCATCGACGTCGGCACGCGGATCGTCGCGCACGATTTCGCCGTTCTCGATGACCAGCACGCGGTCGGCAATGTCGAGCGCGAAGCTCAGCACCTGCTCCGACACCACGATCGACAGGCCGCGCTCGTCGCGGATGCGACGCAGCGTGCGGGCCATGTCGCGGATGATCGACGGCTGGATGCCTTCGGTCGGCTCGTCGAGCAGAAGCACCTTGGGCTTGGTGGCGAGCGCGCGGGCGATTGCGAGCTGCTGCTGCTGGCCGCCAGAAAGATTGCCGCCGCGCCGCTTCTTCATCTCGAGCAGCACCGGAAAGAGCTCGTAGATGTCGCCCGGCACCTTGCTCTCGCCCGATGCGACCAAGCCGGTCTCGATGTTCTCCTGCACCGTCATGGTCGAAAAGATCATGCGGCCCTGCGGCACGTAGGCGACGCCCTTCGCGACGCGCTCGTAGCTCTTCAGCTTGGCCAATTCCGCGCCTTCCATCATGATCGAGCCGCTTCTCGCCGGCACGATGCCCATGAGCGACTTCATCAGCGTGGTCTTGCCCATGCCGTTGCGGCCCATGATCGCCACGATTTCCGCCGGTGCGACGTCAATGTTGAGTCCGTGCAGCACCTCGCTCTGGCCATAGGCAACGTGAAGATCAGAGATAGCCAGCATCGCTTGCTCCTGCGTCATCGCCTCAATGCCCGAGATAGACCTCGATGACCTTGGGATCTGCCTTCACTTTCTCCATCTTCCCCTCCGACAGGATCTGGCCCTGATGCAGCACCGTGACCTTGTGAGCGATGTCCTCGACGAACTTCATGTCGTGCTCGATCACGAGCACGGTGTGGTTCTTGATGATGCGCTTGAGCAGCTCGGCCGTCTTGATGCGCTCGCTGACGCTCATCCCCGCCACCGGCTCATCGAGCATCAGGAGTGCCGGCTCCTGGATCAGCAGCATTCCGATCTCGAGCCATTGCTTCTGGCCGTGGCTCAAGAGGTCGGCATTGATGTCGAGACGATCCTTCAGAAAGATCATCTCGGCGATCGCCTCGACCCGCTCGCGCACCGCCGCATCGCGCCTAAAGGCGAGCGCGCCCACCACGCTGCGGCCGCGCGGATAGGAGATCTCGAGGTTCTCGAACACCGTCAGGTCGTCGTAGATCGACGGCGTCTGGAACTTGCGGCCGACGCCGGCTTCGACGATCTGGTTCTCCGTCATACGGGTCAGTTCCTGGCCGCGGAACCTGATGGAGCCCGACGTCGCCTCGGTCTTGCCGCAGATCAGGTCGAGCACCGTGGTCTTGCCGGCGCCGTTGGGCCCGATGATCACGCGGATCTCGTTTTCATCGACGTAGAACGACAGGTCGTTGACAGCCTTGAAGCCGTCGAACGAAACCGTCAGTCCCTCGACGGCGAGCAGGAAGTCCTTCTGATGGAAACCGATCGTCACGACGCCCCCTATTCCGCGGCCGCGCCGTCGGCGACCGAGCCGGCCCCCGGCCGGGCCGCCCAGCCGGTCTTGGTGGACCCCGCACGGAGCCGGGAGAGCAGCCGCCCCAGCCGGGCCTGCACGTGATCGCGCCAGATGCCGGCGAGACCGTTGGGGAAGGCCAGCACCACCGCGATGAACAGGGCGCCCAGGCCGAACAGCCAGAGTTCGGGAAACGTCTCGGAGAAGCTGGTTTTGGCCCAGTTGACCAGCAGCGTTCCGTAGATCGCGCCGAAGATCGACAGCCGCCCGCCGACGGCGGTGTAAATCACCATCTCGATCGACGGCACGATGCCGACGAAGGACGGCGACATGAAGCCGACCTCGAGGGTGAACATCGCGCCGCCGACGGCGGCGAACACGGCGGCGGCGCAGAACGCGAAGATCTTGAAGTTGGCCACATTGTAGCCGGAGAACCGCACACGATCCTCCTTCTCGCGCATCGCCACCAGGATGCGGCCAAGCTTGGAGCGCCGAATGAACTGCGCCGCCAGGATGCAACCGAACAGCAGGACGACCTCGACGAAGTAGAGGATAAACTTCGCGCCGTCGGTGCGGATGTCCCACCCCTTGAGCGTGCGCAGGTCGGTGATCCCGTTGATGCCGCCGGTGTAACCCTGCTGGCCGATGATCAGGATGGTAAGGATGGCGGCAACCGCCTGGGTGATGATTGCAAAGTAGACGCCGCCGACGCGCCGCTTGAACATCGCGGCACCTATGATGAAGGCGAACAGCGCGGGCACCACCAGGATCGCCACGATGGTGAAGACGAGGCTATGGAAAGGCTGCCAGAAGAAGGGCAACGCCGTAAGCTGGTTCCAGTCCATGAAGTCGGGAATGCCCGGCGTCGACTGGATCTTGGTGTTCTCCACGCTCGAGGCCTCGAGCTTCAGGAACATCGCCATGCAATAGCCGCCCAGGCCAAAGAACACGCCCTGGCCCAGACTCAGGATGCCGCCGTTGCCCCAGCACAGCACAAGGCCGATCGCCACGAAGGCGTAGGTCAGGTACTTGGCGACCAGGTTGAGCCGGAAGATGTCGAGGGCAAGCGGCAGGATCACCACCAGCAGGAGCGCCAGCACGGCCATCGCCAAGAGCTCGCCACGGCTGAGAAAGCGAGGATTGTCGGTCATTGCCCGGCCCTCCCCTTACTTGCGGATCTTGAGCGCGAACAGCCCCTGCGGCCGCAGCATCAGGATGCCGACGATCGCGAGCAGGGTGAGAACCTTGGCCATCGAGCCTGAGAGGAAGAACTCCAAGGTCGACTGCGCCTGGGATATCGTGAAGGCTGAGGCGATGGTGCCGATCAGGCTGGCCGCGCCGCCGAACACGACGACGAGAAACGTGTCGACGATGTAGAGCTGGCCGGAGGTCGGTCCAGTCGAGCCGATCATGGTGAAGGCGCTGCCGGCTACTCCGGCAATACCGCAACCGAGCCCGAAAGTGTAGCGGTCGACTTTCTCGGTATTGATGCCCACGGCGCCCGCCATGATGCGGTTCTGCACCACGGCGCGGACCTGGCGGCCCCAGCGCGAGCGGAAGATGATGTAGGCGACGGCGGAGGTGATCAGGACGGTGAGGGCCATCACGAAAAGGCCGTTGATTTGCACCTCGATGGTGTCAGTGATCTGCTTGGAGCCCATCATCCACGGCGGCAGCTCGACGCCTTTCTCCCGCGCGCCGAATACCGAGCGATAGGCCTGCTGCAGCATCAGGCTCAAACCCCACGTTGCCAGCAGCGTGTCGAGCGGCCGCCGGTAGAGATGGCGGATCAAGCCCCACTCCACCAGCATGCCGAGGCCGCCGGCCGCGAGGAACGCCAGGGCCATGGCGATGAAGAAATAGCCGGCGTACAGGCCCGGCAGGTATTGCTGGAAGACGATCGACGTCAGCCAGGTGACGTAGGCGCCGAGGATCATGAATTCGCCGTGGGCCATGTTGATGACGCCCATCTGGCCAAAGATGATCGCCAGCCCCAGCGCCATCAGTACGAAGACCGAGAACAGGATGAGGCCGGCGAAGGCCTGCATGACGAAGATCGCGCCGAGATCGCCGAGCGAATAGTCACCGAACATGCGTGTGCTCTCTGAGGGATGGGTCCGCTTCGGAGGGCCCGCGTCGCTGCGTGTCGCGACGCGGGCCGGGCGGGATCAGCCGATCACTGGTAGCCCTTGGGGAACGGATCCGGCTCCACCAGATCCTTCGTCTCGTAGACCAGATCGTACTGGCCGTCGGTGCGGGCGCGTCCGACTCGGGTCTTCGACCAAAGATGATGGGTCTCGTGGATGCGTACGTAGCCTTCTGGCGCGCCCTTGAACTCCACGCCAGGCGAGGCGGCAGCGATCTTGTCGATGTCGAAACTGCCCGCCTTCTCGACCGTCAGTTTCCACAGCCACGGGCCGAGGTAGGCGGCCTGGGTGACATCGCCGATCACGGTCTTGTCGCCCCACATCTTCTTGAACGCGGCAACGAAGGCCTTGTTGTTCGGATTGTCGAGCGACTGGAAGTACTTCATGCAAGCAAAGGCGCCGGCGATGTTCTCGCCGCCGATGCCGTCGATCTCGTCCTCGGTCACCGAGATGGTGAGCAAGGTCTGCTTGGAGAGGTCGATGCCGGCCGCCTTGAGCTGCTTGTAGAAGGCAACGTTGGAGCCGCCGACGATGATGGCGTAGATCACGTCGGGCTTGGCGAGCTTGATCTTGTTGATGACCGAGTTGAACTGGGTGTGGCCGAGCGGGAAGTACTCCTCGCCCACCACCTTGGTCTTCAGGAAATTCTCGATGTGCTTGCGCGCGATCTTGTTGGACGTCCGCGGCCAGATGTAGTCCGAACCGAGCAAGTAGAAGGTCTTGGCGCCCTTCTCCTTGGTGACCCAGTCAAGGCCAGCGATGATCTGCTGGGTCGCTTCCTGGCCAGTGTAGATGACGTTCTTGGAC
>JADHLS010000368.1 GCA_016780605.1 Reyranella sp. | reverse complement strand
AGGACTGGGTGAGCGAAGAGATGCCTGGGTACAGCGTCTTCACAAAGGATGAGTCCGGGCAGATCTTCCATACCTACTCGGTGTTTTCCCGCGGCACCGAAGGTGTCGGCACGGTCTACGGCTTCCTCGACATCACACCCAAGGGGCGCAACGAGCCGCCGGGAACCAACCTTTCCCACTGGGTCCGCCATCACGATAAGTACGAACAAGCGCCGGGAAATTCCTGCTGTCACGGTTGACGGGGCGGCCCGGGGAGGCTGGAATCGGCCGATAGCACGAATTGCCAGGAGAGGAACCCCGATGCCCGCTCTCTCACTCGACCACTGGAACGTCTACTGCAAGGACCTCAAGGCCACCGTCCGCTTCTACGAGCGCTACGTCGGCCTGAAGGACGGCGACCGGCCGCCCTTCAACTTCCCCGGCGCCTGGCTCTATGCCGGCGAGAAGCCGATCCTGCACCTGGTGTCGGAGACCGGGCGCAAGGACCATGGCAGCGGCGCCATCGACCATGTCGCCATCAACTGCGCCGACATCCGCAACACCATCGACCAGCTCAAGAAGGACAAGATGCCCTTCGAGGTGCGCAAGGTGCCGGCGCGGCCCCTGCAGCAGGTCTTCATCCACGATCCCGACGGCGTGATGATCGAGCTCAACTTCTGGAACGAAGCCGACGTGCCGGAGATCGAGAAGAACGACGCGCTGCCGGGCGAGCGCACGCGCAAGAAGGCGCCGGCGAAGAAGCTGGTCGGCGCGAAGTAGTCAATCCAAGGTCGGCGTCTCGCTGAGACGCCGGAAATAGTCCGCCGGCAAGAGATCTCGGCCAGCCAGCAGGTGGCCGAGATAGGCGCGGGTTGGCCGAAGGTCCTCGGCGACCAGCAGCGCCACATAGGTGATCGCCTCGACAATCGCGCCGCCATCGCCGCGCACGACGCGCACCCGCTGGCGCTCGTAATGCCCGCCGGCGACGCCCTCGTACTTGTCGAGGATATCGAAGCCCTTCGCAGGCAACAGATTCAACGTGCCGTGCACCGCCTCGCCCGGCGCCAGCATGATGTTACCCGCTCCGGTGCCCGCCACGCGCCCTTGCTTGTTGAAGGCAAGCCGCCAGCCGTCGAGGCGGCCCGCGACGCGCTCGCTCATCGCCACGCCCTCCGGCTTCAGCCGTTCCTCGAACAGCCGCTCGGCGCTCATGTTGGAGCCGTAGGCGAAGTACCAGGTCAGACCACCTTCCATACCCGCACACCTTCGTCATAGCCGCGGATCGGCAGGGGCCCGAGGTCTGTTGCGCCGTCGGCGCCGGTCGTGGCGCGATGCACCGCGCTCGAGATCAAGAGCTGCGAGCCCGTCTCCTTGGTGAGCTGCTCGAGCCGCGCCGCCAGGTTAACGGTGTCGCCGATCACCGTGTACTCCTTGCGCTGCGGCGAGCCCACCGTGCCGGTCACCGCTTCGCCGAGATGGATGCCGATTCCGACACGCAGCGGCTTGTCGGGCCGCGCCTTGTTCCAGCGGTCGACCGCCTGCAACATGGCACGTGCGGCAGCGAGCGCGTTGGCGGCAGCCTTGGGATCCTCCAGTGGCGCCCCGAACAGAGCGAGGAAACCGTCGCCCAGGAACTTGTTGATGATGCCGTTGTTGCGATCGACGATGTCGATCATCTCGGCGAAGAAGTCGTTGAGCAGCGACACCGTCTCGTCAGCCGGCCGCTTGCGCGTCATGGCGGTGAAGCCCCGGATGTCCAGGAACAGCACGCAGACCTCGCGGATCTCGCTCGGCGGGTCGGTGTGCGAGGCCAACAGCCGGTCGACGACGGCGGGCGAGACGTGCTGGCCGAACATGTTGGTGACGCGATCGCGCGCCGCGGCGGCCGCCACCGACTGGTCGAACTGCCGGCGCAGGCTGCCGGCCACGATGCCGGCGATCGCGCCGCACCCCAGCAAGACGATGCTGCGGCTGAGATTGTAGAGCAGCGAATGCTCGGGCCGGTCGGCGAAGACCTCGAGCGGCACGAACCACAGGACCAGCAGGAACTGCTGCACCGCTGCGACCGCGCCGGTCCACAGCGATAGCCAGAAGTCGAGTCTCAGCGTCGACAGCAGGATGAAGATGAAATAGAGCAGCGGCGGCCAGAAGCCGAACACCGTCTCCGCCTCCATGTGGTGACTGAGCACGAAGATGATGGCGCTCGGCATGCTGGTCTCGATGAGCGCATTGCCGAACCGCCCATAAACCGGAAAGTCCAGGTCCTTGGCCTGTCGCCAGCGCAGGACGAAGAGCACGACGACTTCATAGACCGCGAAGGGACCGATGATGGCCAGCGGCTCCCACCAGTCGAGGCCCTCGCGGAACATGCGATCGACGAGGCGGGGGAAGGTGTTGATGACGCAGAACGTCAGCGCCAGCAGCGCGAACAGCACGATCGCGAGCACCTGCACGCGCTGGATTTCGCTGCGCATGATCTCGCGGCGCAGCTCGCTGGCGTAGCCGCTGGGGGTCGCTTCGGCCATCGGGACGGCCACCCTAGCCAGCCCGGCGAGCCTCCACAACGGCGGTTGGGGATGGTAGTAATTTAGTCATGCCGCTGAAGGAGATCGCGCTCGAACTGCAGGGCAAGGCCGCCAACCTCGCCGTGCGCATGCCGATCGCCTGGGTCAACATCCTGGCGGGCCCACCGGTCGTGGTCGACGGCCGCCAGCTCGATGGCCGCACGCAGTGGCTGCTCTACCTGCTGGCGCGCAGCGGCCAGCCGCCGGTCGAGCAGACGACGGTGGTCGAGGCCCGCATCGGCTACGACACCTTCATGCTCGAGATGGGCGGCAAGGCCGCCCCGATCGGCGAGATGGTCGACCGCACCATCGATGGCCCGGCCGGGCGCCTGCGCATCCGCCTCTATCGTCCGGCCGGTGCCGTGGCGCGCCTGTTGCCGGCGATCCTCTACCTCCACGGCGGCGGTTGGGTGATGGGCAGCCTGGAGGGCTACGACCTCGTCAGTCGCTACATCTGCGCCCGGGCCGGCTGCGCGGTGGTCGCCGTCGACTATCGCCTGGCGCCCGAGCACAAGTTCCCGGCCGCCATCGAAGACGCGGTCGCCGCCTATCGCTGGCTGAGCGCCGACGCGACAAAACTCGGTATCGACCCGGCGCGGATCGTCCTCGCCGGCGATTCGGCGGGCGGCAACATCGCCGCCGTGGCCGCCCAGCTGCTGCGCGATGAAGCCCGCCCGCCCTGCCTGCAATGGCTGATCTTTCCCGCCACGGACCTCGGCTTCACCACGGCATCCTACGCGAGCTGCGGCGAGAACTTCCTGGTCACCCGCGCCGCCATGGAGTGGTTCCGCGGCCACTATCTCAACGATCTTCGTGAGATCGAGGACCCCAGGGTCTCGCCGCTGCGCGCAACCGATCTTTCGGGCGTGGCGCCGGCGCTGGTCTTCACCAACGGCATCGACCCGCTGCGCGACGAGGGCCAGGCCTATGCCGAGCGCCTGGCCACGGCCGGCATCAAGGTCATCCATCAGGAGTTCGATTCCCTGATCCACGGCTTCATCGGCATGCGCGGCGCCCTGCAGGCGGCGGCGCGGGCGATGGACGACATGGTTGCCGGCCTGCGGCACGAACTGGCACAACTCGGTCGATGAACATGGAAGACGAAGCTCAGGTCACGACAGCACAGAGGACGGCGGAGCCGCGCGAGCGGTCGGGCCGGCGCGAACAGAACAAGGCCGAGAACCGCACGGCGCTCCTGAAGGCGGCGCGCGCGGTGTTCGCCGAGATGGGCCATGGCGCGGCCAGCGTGCGCGACATCGTGCGCCGCACCGACCTCGCCTCGGGCACCTTCTACAACTACTTCAAGGACAAGGATGAGATCTTCGAGGCGGTGGTCGGCGAGCTGACCGGCGAGCTCCTGAAGCGCCACAACAACGGCCGCGCCAAGGCGACCACGGCGGAGGAGTTCTTCCGCCGCCACTACGGGGTCTATTTCGAGTTCATCGTCGAGGATGCCGAGCTGCTGGCGCTCGCGCGCAAGAACTTCACCGCCATCCGCACGCTGCTCGACAAACCCGATGTGCGAGCGCTGGCGCAGGCGCTGAACACCGACATCCGCGCCGCCATCGCCGCCGGCGTGCTGCCGCATGTCGATATCGGGTATCTCGCCGCCGCGATGTCGGGCATCGCCTTCGAGATCTCGGTGATCATGGTCGCCCGCGACCCGGTCGACCCGGCGGCAGCTGCCGAGTTCGCGACCCGGCTGATGATGGGCGGTCTCGACCGCCTGCTACGCCGCGGCTGATCAGGGCTGCCGGAAGATCGGCTTGTAGCTCGCGGCATCCTCCCAGACGATCACCGGACGATCGCCGGTATCCCAACGCTTCCACGCCATGTTCTCCGCCATCCGGAAAGGCGCGCGCATCATGTCGAGACTGGCGTCCAGGCCGGCGAGGTCGAAGGCCTCGTAGACAGCGACATGACGTGCAGGCTGCCGCCCTTCGCTGCTGTAGCGGCGGCAGGCTATCCAGGAGGGAACGTCGGCCACGTTCTTCGGCAGGTAGTCCTGCTCGTACCAGTCGTGAAACGGCTTTGCCCTCGTCTCGTCAAGCTCGACGCTCACCATGAAGAACGGGCGGCTGCCGAAATCCCCATCCCAGGCCGTCCGCGCATGCGCCCAGCGCCGGCGATAGACGCATGGCGCGTCGTAGTCGGTAATTGCCGTATCACGCCATCGCTTCCAGTCGGGATCGTCCGCCATGGCCGCCAGCGCCTCGCGCGCGGCGTGCGCTCCATCGCATTCGAACAGGGTCAGGAACTGTTTGCGGTAGTACTTCAGCGAGCCGGTGACGTGATGCTCCTGGTAGCGCCGGATCGATCGGATGGCCGGCGACCTTCGCATCAGGGCCGGCAGATGCCGATGATGGTAGAACTCGCTGAACGGCGCCTCCTGATCGACGTCGAGCCGGAAGGCGACCATGACGATGGCCTCGCCGGCCATGGCGCTATCCCGGGCCGCCGGCGCGTGCACGTCCGGCGGCTCCCCGACTCAAAATGTCAGGCTCCCTGCACGATCGGATTGCGCAACACGCCGATCTTCTCAATCTCGACCTCGCAGACGTCGCCCGGCTTCAGCCAGTTCGGCGGCGTGCGCCCCGACGCGACGCCCGAGGGCGTGCCGGTGATGATGATGTCACCTGGGTCGAGCGTCATGACCTTGGAGATTTCATGCACCAGGGTCGGCACGTCGAAGATCAAGTCGTCAGTGTTGCTGTCCTGCATGACCTCGCCATTGACGCGGGTCATGATGCGCAGCGGCGCGCCGCCCGGTGGCAATTCGTCGGAGGTCACGATGTCGGGGCCGAAGCCGCCGGTGCCGTCGAAATTCTTGCCCAACGTCCACTGACTGCCCTTGAACTGCCAGTCCCGCACCGAGCCATCGTTGAAGCAGGCGTAGCCGGCGATCACGCCGAGCGCCTTCTCCTTGGGCACATTGCGGCACTTCTTGCCGATCACGATGGTGAGTTCGGCCTCCCAGTCGAGCTGGTTGCTGTGGCTCGGCATCGGCATCTTGCCGTTGTGCGGCACCAGCGTGTTGTCGAAACGGGCGAACACGATGGGATAGGGCGGGATGGGATTGCCGGTTTCCTCGGCATGCTTGCGATAATTCAGGCCGATGCACAGGATCTTGCCCGGATTGGGGATGGGGCAGAGGTACTTGGCCGACTTCGCCGACACCGTGGCGCCCGCCTTGGGCTTGGCGCAGGCCTTGGCCACCTCGGCCTGGACCTTCTTGCCGCCGGCCAGGATCTCGACCACCGACTTCGGCCCCCGCGGCATCTGCTTGCTGAGATCGATGATCTTGCCGTCGTCCGTCTTGACGCCGACCACCGCCTTGCCGCCGTTCTGGATGGTGCAAAGTCGCATTGAGTCCCCCCTTCGAATTCGTCGTACTCGGAATGCGGCGTAAACTCCTCCGTCCCGCATCG
>JADHLS010000367.1 GCA_016780605.1 Reyranella sp. | reverse complement strand
CAAGGGCCGCGGCCTCGGCTGGTTCTTCGCCATCCTCGGCGCAATCATCCTGCTGATCACCGTGACCATGATATTGGTCCTGACCGAGGGCGATTTTCGCGGCGATTCTGGGGCCCTTGCCTTCGTCTGCGGCTCGCCGACGCTGATCCTGGGCGGCGTCTTTCTTTGGCTGGGCTCGCGCCGCCTAAAGCGCTAATCAGGACATCCTGAGCGTAAGGGTTGGGAACGGAGCAGCGGATGCCTTTCGACAACGCCGACCGGCCCGGGCCGGGACGCGGCACGGGCGAGCGGGCCATCAACCTGCCGCCGGCGGTGCTGTGGCTGATCGGCATCAATGTCGCCGTTCATCTGCTGCGCATGCTGCTGACCGAAGAGGCGGACACCAACCTGATCCTGAGCTTTGGCCTGGTGCCCGCGGCCTATACCGGCGGCAGCCAGGACCTGCTGAGCCAGGTCGCCGCTCCCATCACCTACCAGTTCCTGCACGGCGGCTGGATGCACCTGGTCATCAATATGGTGACGCTGGCCGCTTTCGGCGCGCCGGTCGAGCGCCTGCTGGGTGTGCGCCGCTTCATCCTGTTCTATCTTTCCTCGGGCGTCGTCGCGGCCTTCGTCCAGGTCCTGCTGTTTCCCGATTCGACCGATCCGGTGATCGGTGCATCGGGCGCGATCTCCGGTGTGTTTGGCGGCGTGCTGATGCTGATGCGCTATGTCGGCAGCCTGCCCTCGCTCCTGCCGGTGGCCGGCATCTGGATCGCACTCAATGTCTTCTTCGGCATCTTCGGCGGCGCGCCGGGTTCGGGCGGCGAGCAGAT
Organism: Reyranella sp.; assembly: GCA_016780605.1. Taxonomy (GTDB): domain Bacteria; phylum Pseudomonadota; class Alphaproteobacteria; order Reyranellales; family Reyranellaceae; genus Reyranella. The sequence goes on along the minus strand of JADHLS010000367.1, from coordinate 5,164 downwards.
CGCCTGGGCCGCCCATATCGGCGGGTTCGTCTACGGCCTTCTCGCCATCCGCTTCTTCGCGCCGCGTCAGGAGTAGTGGACCCGGTCCCCCTTCGTCGCTACCTGGCCGCCAACGCCGTGGCGCTGGCGCCGTCCTTCGCCGCGCTGCTGATCCTTTATTGGTCGGGCAATCTCGCCGGACGACCGACGCTCATCGCCATGGCCGGCATCGCCGTCGTCACGATGTGGCTGGTCCAGCGCTATCTCGGCTCGCTGGCCCGCTTCGCCCGTTTCGTCGGCGAGCTGTCCGACGAGCGCGAACCCGTGATGCCGCGCCTCTCCTTCGCACCCGCCACCGAGGAGCTGGCGACCGCGGCGGCGCTGCTGTCCGCCGGCTGGCGCCGCCAGCGCGCCTCGATCGACAATCTCGCGGCCTCCGCCCAGGCGATCGTCGATGGCCTGCCCGATCCGCTGATCGCCGTCGACCGCCAGCGCCGCATCGTGCGCACCAACCGCGCCGCCCGGCAGTTGCTGGGGCCCACCGTCGCCGAGCGCGATCTGTCGACGGCGTTCCGCCAGCCGCAGCTGCTGGCCGCCATCGACGGCCTGCTCGAAACCGCCGACGGCAACTTCACCGGTCCCGACCAGACCGCCGTCGAGTTCGTGCTGCCGGGGCCGCCCGAGCTCGACGTCGTCGCCCATGTGCGTCGCCTGCCGCGCGCCGCGGCCGACGGCTCGCTGGCGCTGGTGGTGCTGCACGACACCACCGCGCTCCGGCGAGCCGAGCGCATGCGCGCCGATTTCGTCGCCAACGCCAGCCATGAGCTCAAGACTCCCATTGCGGGCCTCGCGGGCTTCATCGAGACCTTGCGCGGTCCGGCGCGCGAGGACGCCGCGGCGCGCGAGCGTTTCCTGGGCATCATGGCCGAGCAGGCCGAGCGCATGCGCCGCCTGGTCGACGATCTCCTGATGCTGTCGCGCATCGAGCAGCACGAGCACGCGCGCCCTGACGCGGCCGTCGATCTCACGCGCGTCCTGAAGGGCGTGCTCGACCTGCTGCAGCTCAAGGCCGGCGGCCGCAAGGTGGCGCTCGAGCTCAATGTCGAGGAGGGCCTGCCGCGCGCCGTCGGCGATCATGACGAGCTCACCATCGTGTTCCAGAACCTGGTCGACAACGCCGTGAAGTACGCGCGGCCCAACACCGCCGTGCGCGTGACGGCGCGGCCGCTTGGTGAGGAACGAGTCGCCGTTTCCGTCGCCGACGAGGGCGATGGGATTCCCGCCGCGCACCTGCCTCGCCTCACCGAGCGCTTCTATCGCGTCGATGCCGCCCGCTCGCGCCAGCTCGGCGGCACCGGGCTCGGGCTCGCCATCGTCAAGCACGTGGTCAACCGCCATCGCGGCCGGCTCGACATCCAGAGCACGCCGGGTAAGGGCTCGACGTTCACCGTAGTGCTGCCGGCGGTTTAGGCAGCTGAAAAAGAAAAGGCGAGGTGGGTTTGCGCACATTCCGCGCAAGCTCTCCCATGATTACGTGCGCCCGGCGCAGTTGGAGCTGGGGGCTTGCAATCATGGGCATCGATTTGGCCGAGGCCGTCCTCGTGATGGCGGTGTTCCTTGGGGCGATCGTTCAGGGCTTCTCCGGGTTTGCATTCTCCGCCGTAGCGGGGGCAATTCTCCTGCAGGTGCAGGCGCCGGGGCTTGCGATCCCGCTGCTGATGATCTGCAGCCTTCTGATCCAGGGCTATGTGTTGATGCGCATGCGTGCGGCGATCTCGCTCAGCGCCAGCATCCCGTATCTGGCTGGAGGCGTCGGCGGCGTGGTGCTCGCAGCCGTGCTCTTCGATCGCATCGAACCGCAAGCCTTTCGCCACTACTTCGGTGCCTTCCTGATGCTCTACGCTTTGTCGACCGTGTTGCGGCCGCAGTCGGCGCTGCTCGCCATCAAGGCGCGACCAGTCAGCCACACCGCAGTAGGCTTCGCCGGCGGCCTGGTCGGCGGCCTGACGGCGATGCCCGGCGCCGTGCTGGCCATCTGGTGCGACGCCCACGCCATGCCCAAGACGGCTCAGCGCGCCGTGGTGCAGCCCTTCATCGCCGCCATGCAGAGCCTGGCCCTGGCCGTGCTGTTCCTGAAGGCACCGGCCGCGCCGGTCGCCGTGCTGCATCACCTGCCGCTCGCGCTGCCGGCCCTGTTCGCCGGCGTCACCCTTGGCCTCTTCCTGTTCAACAAGGTGAGCGACCATGGCTTCCGGCGGGCAATCTCCGCCCTGTTGTTCTTCTCCGGCATCGCGCTGGTCGGCGGCTGAGCACGGGCGTCATCGCAGCAATGTGCGTTGCCAAAGGCGCACATCGCCCTCTTCCTTGGACATGACTGACCTCCACGCGGAGTGGATGCCGTGCGTTCATCTAAGGAGAGACCGATGTCCAGCCGCCGCCAGACCGTCGTCGTCGCTGCCCTGACTGTTGCCCTGATGCCATTCGCCGCCATCGGCCAGAACGATCCGCCGGCCGCCTATCGTCCGGGATTGGGTGACCTCATGACCATGACCGTGCAGCCGCGCCATCTGAAGGTCGGGCTCGCCCTGGAGCAGCGCAATTGGGCCTACGCCGCCTTCGAGGTGCACGAGCTCGAGGAAGCGCTGGAGCGCGTCGCGAGGCTGGTGCCGAAGTGGCGCGACCTCGACATTGCCGGACTGGTCAAGGGCTCGACCATGGCGCCGATCGAGGCGATGGAGGAGGCGGTCAAGGCCAAGGACGTGCAACGCTTCACCGAGGCCTATGGCCAGCTGACGGCGGCGTGCAACGCCTGCCACCAGAGCGCCAAGCTCGACATGGTCGTTATCCAGGTGCCCAAGGGCAATTCGCCCTTTGCCAACCAGGATTTTCGGCCGGCCCGACCCTAGATGAGTTTGCGCTTGCTGGGCGGGCAGCGAATTCGTAACAGACGCGAAGTCGCCTGCCGCCCGCCATGCCCCGCAAATCCACTTCCTCCTCTCGTGCCGGTTGGACGCGCAGCAGCGATTTGCTGGATCTGACCAGCCAGCTCGGCGAGCGACTGCGCGACCTGCGCGTCGCGCGTGGCATCACGCTCAAGGAGGCGAGCGACATCACGGGCGTGCCACGGCCCACCCTGTCGCGCATCGAGCACAACAAGATGGCGCCGACCATCGGCCTGCTGGCCAAGGTCGTTGCCGGCTTCGGCGTGCCCTGGTCGTCGCTTCTGCCAGAGACGGTGATCTCCGATGCGCCGTCAGGTGCGCGCGCATCGTTCTCGTCGGGCCGCACGACGACGGTGCGGCTCGGGCGGCGTGAGGCCAAGGCGCTGCATCCCAACAATCCGCTATCGCTGCAGCTCGGCTCCTTCGTGCTCTCGACCCGGCACAAGACCGTCGAGGACGGCGGCGGCCTCTTGGGCCATCCCAACACCGAATTCTGCTTCGTGCTGGACGGCACGCTCACCATCCATTTCAAGGGGCGCCGCGCGCGCCGCCTGCGACCGGGCGAAAGCGCCTTGTTCTCAGCCGAGACGCCGCATGCCTACACCTCGCATACCGGCGAGCCTGTCCAGTTCCTGCTCGTCACCATGAAGGCGCCCAAGTCCAGCAAAGGCTGACGCTGTCGTTTGACTTACCGATCCGTACGCCCTAGCGTTGCGATCAACGGCCAAGGGAGCGAAACGCGAATGACACACGTCCCGGTCCTGATCGTCGGCGGCGGCCCGGTGGGCTTGATGGCTTCCTATCTGCTGTCGCGGCTCGGTATCCGCTCGCTTCTCGTCGAGCGCCATCCCGGCACTGCCATCCATCCCAAGGCGCGCGGCATCAATGCCCGCACCATGGAGGTCTTCCGCCAGCAGGGCATCGAGGCCGCGGTGCGCCAGGCCGGTCTGCCGCCCGAGCGCACCGGCTTCATCGTCTGGGCCAAGACGCTGGCCGGCGAGGAGATCGAGCGGCGCGTGCCGTGGGGCCGAAGCGAGCGCAGCACCGACGTTTCGCCCGTCCGCGCCTGCCTTTGCGCCCAGGATTATCTCGAGCCGGTGCTGCGCCGCTCTGCCGAGCAGCAGGCACCGGGCGAGCTGCGCTTCAACACCGAGCTGAAAGGCTTCGTCCAGGAGCCGGCGGGCGTCGTCGCGACGCTCAGCGACGTCACGACCGGAACGGAGGAGAAGGTCACCGCGCAGTACATGATCGCGGCTGACGGGGCGCAAAGCCCGGTACGCAGCGCGCTCGGCGTCGGCATGGTGGGCAAGAAGGACGTCTACGACAGCGTCAACATCCTGATCGAGGCCGACCTGCGCCCGTGGACACAGGATCGCCCGGCCGCTCTCTACTTCATCGAGAACGACCGGCTGCGCGGCACCTTCCTCACCATCAACGCCGCCGACCGCTGGGGCTTCCTGGTGAATTCGCTGAAGGCACAGGGCTATGCGCCGCAGGATTTCACCCCGCAGCGCTCGGTGGAACTGGTACGGCTCGCCGCCGGCGTGCCCGACCTGCCGGTGAAGGTCCTGGGTGTGGCGCCGTGGGTCGCCTCGGCCCATGTCGCCGAACAGTATCGCCACGGTCGCATCTTCCTGGCGGGCGATGCCGCACACGAGATGCCGCCGACCGGCGGCTTCGGCATGAATACCGGAGTGCAGGATGTCCACAATCTCTGCTGGAAGCTCGCCCTGGTGCTGCAGGGCCGTGCTGCCGACGCCCTGCTGCAGACCTATCACGACGAGCGCCAGCCTCTCGCCCGCGCCATCACCGAGCAGAGCCTCGCCAACGCGATCTCCATGGGCCGCCTGCAGAAGACCCACGAGACCACCGGTGCGCGGCCGGAATACCTCAACGAGCAGGGCATGATCTTCGGCGCGAGCTACGTCTCGACAGCCGTGATCCCCGACGGCAGTCCGCGGCCCGCCGTCGCCAATCCGGTGACCGACTACGCGCCGTCCGCGCGCCCCGGCGGACGCGCGCCGCACGCCTGGCTGAAGCGCCGGGATGGCGAGCGGGTGTCATCGATCGACCTGGTCGGCAATGGCTTCGTCCTGCTGGCGGGTGCCAAGGGTGCGGCATGGGTCGACGGCGCCAAGGCGGTGTCGTCGAGCAACGGCATCGAAGTCACGGCCATCACCGTCGGCAACGGCGCCTTGCAGCCGGCCGATGACGGTTGGCGCAAGACCTATGGCCTTGACGAG
>JADHLS010000366.1 GCA_016780605.1 Reyranella sp. | reverse complement strand
CATCACCAGCACCACCTTGTCGACCATGGTCGAGCCCAGGATGTCGAAGAACGACCGCGTGAGGTAGGGCGATCCCCATTTGCGGCCGCCGGTATCCATGTAGAAGGCGAAGAAGGCGTCCCAGTGGTCGGGCCTGATCTCATCGCCGCAGAGCGCACGCACCGTCAGGCCTTCGCGCCGCACCGACTCGCGCTCCTTGCGGATCGCCTTGCGCTTGCGTGAGGCAAGCGCGCCCAGGAAGTCGTCGAAGCATTTGTAGCCGGCATTGTGCCAGTGGTACTGGCGGCCGAGCCTAAGCAGCCAGCCGCGCTCGCCGAAGCGCTTCCAGTCGGCCTCGTTGCAGAAGGTGGCGTGGACCGAGCTGATGCGGTTGTCGCCGGCGATCTTGGCCAGCATGTCGATCATGGCGCCGGCGACGCCCTCGGCGTAGGGTCCGGGCCGCACGAACAGCCGCGGCCCCGGGACTGGCGTGAACGGTACGGCCGCCTGCAGCTTGGGATAGTAGCGGCCACCGGCGCGCTCCAGGGCCTGCGCCCAGCCGTGATCGAAGACGTATTCACCCTGGCTGTGGCTCTTGAGGTAGAGCGGCACCGAGCCCAGCAGGGTGCCGTCCTCGGCCTCGGCCAGCAGATATTGCGGCTGCCAGCCGGTGCGCCGGCCGACCGACTTGGAATCCTCCAGCGCCTTCAGGAAGCGGTGACTGAGAAAAGGGTTGCCGGCCGCTCCCGGCGCCAGCGCGCAGGCGTCCCACTGCTCGGCGTCGACCGCGGAAAGCGACTCGATGACACGCAACTCGATCGTCGGAGAAGCATCCGGCATGGAGGGAGCATAGCGCGAATCGTGCCAGGAATTGCGCCTACAATCGGGCGGCGGATTCTACCCGGCAGGTGGCATCGCCGGAGCTGCATAAAAGAAGTCCGGCAGACCGAAGTCGCCGGACCCATACAGTTACGCCTTTCCGCCCCCAAAGGCGGGACGTCTTATTAGCTTAAAGACTTGTCGTTAGAAGGTGGCTTCCGGTGGGGCCATGAGGGCACCCACGCGGAAGCCGAAAGGCGTTTGGTTAGAGGGGCCAAAGCTCGAGGCTTTGGCCTACGCCCTTTCCTTTTTACTGCTTCTTCTTCTTAGCAGCCTTCTTCTTAGCAGCCTTCTTCTTAGCAGCCATAACTGTCTCCTATGGTTAGCTTTGAGGCACCCAACCGTGGGTAACCCCGGGGTACGCGGGTACGCTCGCCACGCATGCTCAACTGCATCCAGTGGTGCCGCCGCAGGTCGTGCATTTGAGGCACGTCCCGTTGCGGACCATGGTGAAGTTGCCGCACTCCGGACAGGCATCCCCTTCGAAACCCTTGAGCTTCGCCTCGAGGGCGAACCCAAGGTTGGAGGAGGATGCCTCTCCGACCGCGACGCCGACGACGGCCGCCGTGGCGCCAGGCGCCAAAGCGACGGTTGTGCCGTCCGTCAGTTCGTTGGGCCGCGTGCCGGCAACGGTCGCCTGTTCGGCGATCGCGACATTGCCGGCCGTGCGGCCGTTCAAGACGTAAAGGTTGCTGCGCACATAGCCGACGCTGGCGATGCGGTTGACCGCCACGGCCGCCGCTTCGGCGGCATCGGTGCCGCCTCCGGGAAGGCCTTCGATCTGGCCGCGGCCGACGCTGTCGGGGCGCAAGTCCGATTGCTCGACATGGGCGAGGTCGGACCGCCCGAGATAGGAGATCGCGAGCTCGCGGAAGATGTAGTCGAGCACCGAGGTCGACATCTTGATGGCGTCGTTGCCCTCGACCATCCCCGACGGCTCGAAGCGCGTGAAGGTGTAGGCCTCGACGAACTCTTCCAGCGGCACGCCGTACTGCAGGCCAATCGAGATCGCGATGGCGAAGTTGTTCATCACGCTGCGGAAGGCGGCCCCTTCCTTGTGCATGTCGATGAAGATCTCGCCGACCCGGCCGTCCTCGTACTCGCCGGTGCGCAGATAGACCTTGTGGCCGCCGACGATCGCCTTCTGGGTGTAGCCCTTGCGGCGCGCCGGCATGCTCTCGCGGCCTGCGCGCACCTCGCGCTCGACGATCCTCTCGACGATGCGCTCGGCAATGATGGGAGCACGTGCGGCCGGCGGCAGCTCGGCGAGATCGTCGTTGGCGGCGATATCCTCGCCGAGCGCCATGGCCGACAGCGGCTGCGAAAGTTTCGAGCCGTCGCGATAGAGAGCGTTGGCCTTCAGGCCGAGCTTCCACGACATCTGATAGGCCTTGCGGCAATCCTCGACCGTAGCTGCGTTGGGCATGTTGATGGTCTTGGAGATCGCGCCCGATACGAACGGTTGGGCTGCAGCCATCATGCGTATGTGACTCTCTGCAGACAAGCAGCGTGTGCCATCTCGTCCACAGGGATTCGCACAATCAAACACCGCGAGATGCTCGGCCTTGAGATCGCGCGCGCCTTCGAGAGACATCGTCCCGCATGCATGCACGTTCGCGGCCGCGATATCGCTCTTGGAGAATCCAACGCGCATCAGCACGTCGAGCCGTGGGTCGGCGAGCGCTGCGTCGTCGAGACCCAGCACCTGTTTGCAGAACGCATCGCCCAGCGTGTAGCGCGAGAAGGCGAAGCGGATGTCGAAGGAGGTCGCGATCGACTTTTCCACACGTTCGATCGCCGCCTTGTCGAAGCCGCGCGCGGCCAGCGTGTCGTGGTTGATCGCCGGCGCCGTGGCGAGCGAGCCGTGGCCGACGGCATGGGCGACGATGCGCGCGATGGCGGCCTCGTCGTAGCCGAGTGTCCTGAGGGCGAGCGGCACCGTGCGATTGATGATCTTGAAGTAGCCGCCGCCTGCCAGCTTCTTGAACTTCACCAGGGCGAAGTCGGGCTCGATGCCGGTGGTGTCGCAATCCATCACCAGGCCGATCGTGCCGGTGGGGGCGATCACCGAGACCTGGGCGTTGCGGAAGCCTTCCCGCTCGCCCAGTGCTAACGCCTTGTCCCAGCTTGCTTTTGCCGCCGCGACGAGAGGGGCGTCGGGGCAGTTCGCCGCGTCGAGCGGCTGCGGCCGGGTGGCGAGATCCTCGTAGCCCGCGGTCTCGCTGTGGGCGGCGCGGCGATGGTTGCGGATGACCCGCAGCATGGCGGCGCGGTTGTCGGCGAAGCCGGGGAAGGCGCCCATCCAGCCCGCCATCTCGGCGGAGGTGGCGTAGGCCGTGCCGGTCATCAGCGCGGTGAGCGCACCGGCGATGGCGCGGCCGCTCTTGCTGTCATAGCCCAGGCCCGACGACATCAGGAGCGCGCCCAGGTTGGCGTAGCCCAGGCCCAGCGTCCGATAGCGGTAGGAGAGCTCGGCGATCTTGCGCGAGGGGTACTGCGCCATCATCACCGAGATCTCGAGCACAACTGTCCACAGGCGCGTGGCGTGCTCGAAGGCGGCGACGTCGATCGTGCCGTCGGCCTGTCGGAAGCGCATCAGGTTCAGCGACGCCAGATTGCAGGCCGTGTCGTCGAGGAACATGTACTCCGAGCACGGGTTCGAGGCGTTGATGCGCCCCGACTGCGGGCAGGTGTGCCAGTCGTTGATGGTCGTGTCGTACTGCACGCCGGGATCGGCCGAGTGCCAGGCCGCCTCGGCGATCGTGTCCCACAGCGCGCGGGCCGCCACCGTCTTGGCGACCTTGCCGGTCGTGCGTTCGGTCAGCGCCCACTCGCGATCCTCCTCGACCGCGCGCAGGAAGGCGTCGCTGACCCGGACCGAGTTGTTGGCGTTCTGGCCGGAGACGGTGAGATAGGCTTCCGACTCCCAATCGGTGTCGAAGCTCGGGAACTCGATATGGCGGTAGCCCTGGCGGGCGAACTGGATGACGCGCTGGATGTAGTTCTCGGGCAGCGCCACCTGGCGGGCCGCGACGACCGCGCGACGCAGCGCCTGGTTCTGCCGCGGATCGAACGCCGCGTCGCCATCCTTGTCGCCATTTGGGCCGTCGAGGCAGGCCTGCATGATGGCATTGAGATGCCGGTTGGCGAGCTGCGAACCCGCGACCAGGGCGGCGACCTTCTGCTCTTCGAGCATCTTCCAGGCGATGAACTGCTCGATGTCGGGATGATCGACGTCGACCGACACCATCTTGGCCGCACGACGCGTCGTGCCGCCCGACTTGATGGCGCCCGCCGCGCGATCGCCGATCTTGAGGAACGACATCAGGCCCGACGATTTGCCGCCGCCCGACAGCCGTTCGCCCTCGCCACGCAGGCGCGAGAAGTTCGAGCCGGTGCCCGAGCCATACTTGAAGAGACGCGCCTCGCGGATCCACAGATCCATGATGCCGCCTTCGTTCACCAGATCGTCGTCGACGCTCTGGATGAAGCAGGCGTGCGGTTGCGGCCGCTCATAGGCGGAGGAGGAGGGACGGGCCTCGCCGTCGCGATGATCGACGAACCAGTGGCCCTGCCCGGGGCCGTCGATGCCGTAGGCCCAGTGCAGGCCGGTGTTGAACCATTGCGGCGAATTGGGCGCGCAGACCTGCGCCGCCAACATCCAGCACAGTTCGTCGTGGAAGGCGCGGGCGTCTTGCTCGCTGTCGAAGTAGCCGCCCTTCCAGCCCCAGTAGGTCCAGGCGCCGGCCATGCGCTGGAACACCTGGCGGGCGCTGGTCTCGCTGCCGAAGCGCTCGCCGTCGGGCAATGCGGCGAGCGCCGCCTCGTCGGGCGCCGACCGCCACAGCCATTGCGGCACGTCGGATTCGGCGACCTTGGCGAGACGCGCCGCGATACCGGCGCGGCGGAAATACTTCTGGGCCAGCACGTCGGCGGCGACCTGCGACCATTCGGCCGGCACGTCGATGCCCCTCATGCTGAAGACGATCGAACCGTCGGGATTGCGGATCTCGGAATCGACAGCACGAAACGCCATTCCCTCGAATGGCGATTTTCCTGCCTGCGTATACCGACGCTCAAAACGCATCGACGATCCCCCGTGTCCACTTCCCGTCGTTGATGACCCTGCGCGGGGTGTGCTCGATTACGATGGAGCACGCACACATATGGACACCGAGAGATACTAAATTACAAAATCTTGTGTGCGCAACTACATTTTGTAGACCCATGTGGAGATGATACTAGATGATGCAAGCGCGCAACAGGCGTCGAAATGGGGTGAATTGCATGCCGACGAACGGTGTGAATCGTCACGTGATCGCGTCGCGTTGCGCGTCGTAAAGCGCACGCGGTACAAGCGGCGCGTCACTCTCGCGAGCGTGGTTTAATCCAAATGATTCTCGGCACCTGGCTCTTCACCAAGATGCGCGGCGAGCTCGTCGGCACCGACGCCGAAGGCAATCGCTACTTCCAGGACAAGCGCATCATCCCTGGTCGCCGGCGCAAGCGGTGGGTCATGTACAATGGTGTCGCCGAAGCCTCGCGCGTCCCCGCCGAGTGGCACGGCTGGCTGCATCACACCACGAACGAGGTTCCGCCCCCGGGCGGGCGGCCGCGCCGCGAATGGCAAAAGGAACATGTGCCCAACCTCACCGGCACCGACCATGCCTATCGTCCGCCCGGCCACACGCTCGCCACGGGAGACAAACCCAAGCCGCCTTATGAGGCGTGGCGTCCGGGTTAGGGGACGGCCGTGGCCCGCAACATTGTAGAGACGATCATCGGCGCGCTGGTCCTGGTAGTGGCCGCCTTCTTTGTCTTCTATGCCTTCGCCAAGTCGGATCGCGCCGCTCCCGCTGGCTACGAGGTCGTCGGCCGCTTCGACCGCATCGACGGCCTGAAGCGCGGCGCCGACATCACGCTGAGCGGCGTCAAGGTTGGCACGGTCTCGGGTTTCGACCTAGACCGCAAGACCTTCCAGGCGGTCGTGCGCATGATGATCTCGTCCAACGTCGGGCTGCCCGTCGACACCCCTGCCAAGATCGTGAGCGAATCGCTGCGGGGCGGTATGGTGGTGGTGCTGGAACCGGGCGGTGACAAGCAGATGATCCCGCCCGGCGGTGAGATC
>JADHLS010000365.1 GCA_016780605.1 Reyranella sp. | reverse complement strand
CCAAGCCGCTGTACCGTTGCCGCGTGGCCGGCCCCGGAGTTTTGACACGGAAGCCGCTGTCGAGCGCGCCATGAGTGTGTTTTGGTCACGCGGCTACCACGGCACCGCGCTTCCAGACCTGCTTCGAGCGACGAAGCTTTCGCGTGGCAGCCTCTATGCCGCGTTCGGGGGCAAGCACGCACTCTTCCTGCGTGCGCTCGATCGCTATATCGCCGACGCCCTGGCGCGCACAGACGTCGAACTCGATCCGCGCCGCGGGCCGGTTGATGGCCTGCGGACCTTGCTTGCCGGTTACGTCGGCCGGACGAGCGGCGCCAGCGGTCGGCGCGGATGCCTATTGGTGGCCACAGCCATGGAATTGGCGGGCCACGACCCGGAGGTTGAAACTCGCATCCGCGGTTTCTTCAAAGCGCTGGAGGCCAAGGCCGCTGGCGCATTCTCGCGCGCGAAATCAGCCGGCGAGCTGGCGGCTGGCGTTGAGCCCACAAATGCAGCGCGGATACTTGTCTGCTTCGTCGAAGGACTTCGGGTGACCGGTAAGACGGGGCCAACGCGAGCCGCATCGCAAGCCACTGCCGACGCTTTTCTCGACCGCTTCATCAGGTAGCTCAGCCCATATGCGCATTTTGGGTTTTGCACGCCTTTATCTGGACCGATCGGTCTTAAAATGAGGATACCATGTCTTTCATTCAGATCGCGTGCGCGGTGGCGGTCCCCTTGCTCTGGGGTTATCAGTTCGTGGCCATCAAAGTGGGCGTTATGGAGTTTCCGCCTCTCTTCTTCCTCGCCCTGCGCTTCCTGGCCATCGCGCTGCTGCTCATCCCGTTCGTCAAAAGGCCCACACCTCAACAGTTCGGCCCCATCGCAGCTATTTCGGTTTTCCTTGGTGGATTGAACTTCGGGCTCTTCTACGTTGGCCTTGGACTCGGCTCGGGAAGCATGTCGGCCGTCGCCTATCAGCTCACCACGCCCTTCACCATCCTGCTGGCCTGGCCGCTGCTCGCCGAGAGGCCGTCTCCAGCGACGTCCGCCGGTGTGCTGCTTGCGTTCGTCGGCGTGGTCGTGTTGGCAGCGGGGCCTGGCCTGTCGGCAAGCGCGCTTCCGCTGACGCTTGTGGTCGGGGCAGCCTTCGCGTTCGCGGTGTCCAACGTCTTGACCAAACGCTACGGGCCTTTCGACCCTTTGATGCTGATGGGCTGGTCGTCGCTATTCACCGTGCCGCAAGTCATGCTGATGTCGCTGCTCCTGGAACATGGGCAACTGGCGAGCCTCATCACGGCGGATGAGCGTGGTTGGCTGGCACTCGCCTACACGATTTTCGTCGGAGGAATTGTCGGGTTTGGCCTTTGGTTCTGGCTGATCGGCCGTTGCTCCATGGGCCGCGTCGCGCCATTCGGCCTGCTCCTTCCGGTGTTCGCCCTGATTTCGAGCGTATTGTTTCTGGGAGACCGTGTGACGCCTAAGCTGATTGTCGGCGGGCTGCTCACGATCTCCGGCGTCGCCCTTACACAAGTAAGATCGAGCGCCCGGCCAATTTGAACCTGGAGGTCACGTCGTTTACCGGCTCACGCCCCGGTGGTCCGGCGAAGCAGCAGCGTGCGCCATATTGCGCCGCCGGTTTCCAGATCGACGTGGCGCTTCGGTGAGAAGCCCCAGCGACGGTAGACCGTGAGAATGTCGCCGGCCTGCTCAAGCAGCAGGCCGCTCAGCAGCGCCCAGCCGCCGGGCCGCACCGCGCCAGAGAAGGCGTCCGAGAGCTCGATCAGCGGCCCTGCCAGGATGTTGGCGACGACAAGATCGTAGGGCTTGAGCGCCTGCAGGTCGTCGTGGCGCAGGCCGATGGCATGCACGAAGCGGCAGAGATCGCCGACGCCGTTCAGCTCGGCATTCTCGCGCGCAACAGCAACCGCCTCGGCGTCGTTGTCGCCGCCGATCACCGGGCGCTTCCACAGCTTGGCCATGGCGATGGCCAGAATGCCGCTGCCGCAGCCGACGTCGACGGCGTTGGCCGTCTGCGCCGCATCGAGCGTCGCTAGCATCTCCAGGCAGCCACGCGTGGTGGCATGCGTGCCGGTGCCGAAGGCCATGCCGGCGTCGATGCGCAATGGTAGCAGTCCGGCCGGCATGCCGTCGGCGTTGTGCGAAGGATGGACCCAGAAGGGGCCGACGGAGAAGGGCTGGAACGATCGCTGATTCTCGGCCACCCAGTCCTTGTCGGGCAGGTCCTGCCACTGCCAGCCAGCGCCGATCGCCGCCGCGACGATCGACCGGTCGCCTTCACCGAAGATTTCGATGCGCCAGGGCCCGTCGCGTGAGACCTCGCGACTGGTGACGACGAAGCCCTGCTCGGCGAGCGGCTCCAGCGCCTGTTCCTGCGCGAGGCGCTCGGTTGACGGGACTTCCTTCCAGGCCGTCCAGAGGCTCACGCCGCCTCGATGAAGCTGTCCAGGACCTTCTTGGCGCCGGCTTTCTCGAACTCGATGTCGAGCTTGTTGCCGTCGACCGCGACGATGCGGCCGTAGCCGAACTTCTGGTGGAACACGCGCTGGCCGATGCTGAGGTCGGGCTTGTCGCCCTCGACGGCGCGGCGGTCGTCGAACGTCTCGTCGCGCCAGCGCGTCCGCGAACGCCCGACACTCGTCACCCCCAGGCTCTCGTAGTCGAAGCCGCTCGCCTGCTCGCGCAGGCCACCGTGGTGGCCGGCGGAGTAGGTGGCGTAGAGGCCGGCATCGCTGCTCTCGGCCAGCTGGTCGGTCGGCAGTTCGCGCAGGAAGCGCGACGGGATCGCGGCCTGCCACTGGTTGAAGACGCGCCGGTTGGCGGCGAAGGAGACATAGGCCCGCTTGCGGGCCCGCGTCAGCCCGACATAGGCCAGCCGCCGCTCCTCCTCGAGCCCGGCCACGCCCTTGTCGTCGAGCGCGCGCTGGTTGGGGAACAGGCCTTCCTCCCAGCCCGGCAGGAACACGGTGTCGAACTCCAGCCCCTTGGCGGCATGCAGCGTCATGACGCTCACCATGTCGCTGCCGGCGCGCTCGGCGTTGTCGGTCAGCAGCGCCACGTGCTCGAGAAAAGCGGGCAGGGTGTCGAACTCCTGCAGGGCGTTGGTCAGCTCCTTCAGGTTCTCCAGCCGGCCTTCGGCCTCGGGCGAACGGTCGGCGCGCAGCATGTCGGTGTAGCCGGATTCGTCGAGCATGGTCTCGACGACCTCGATGTGGTGCATGCCGTTCAGCATCGCCCGCCAGCGATCGAAGTTCGCGATGAGGTCGCCCAGCGACTTGCGCTGGCGGCCCTTCAGCTCATCGGTCTCGAGTGCCCGCCGCGTCGCCTCGTACAGCGAGACCTTCTGCGCCCGCTGGATGATGCGCAGCGAGCGTAGCGCCGATTCGCCCAGGCCGCGGCGCGGCGTGTTGTAGATGCGCTCGAAGGCGAGGTCGTCGTCAGGCTGCACGGTGACCCGGCAGTAAGCCAGGGCGTCCCGGATCTCCTGGCGCTCGTAGAAGCGCGGGCCGCCGATCACGCGGTAGGGCAGGCCCATGGTGATGAACCGCTCTTCGAATTCCCGGGTCTGGAAGCCGGCGCGCACCAGGATGGCGATCTGGCTGAGCGCGTGCCTGTCGCGCTGCAGGGCTTCGATCTCCTCGCCGACGGTGCGGGCTTCCTCGTCGCCGTCCCACACGCCGCGCAGGGAGATGCGCTCACCCTCCTTGAGATCGGTCCACAGGGTTTTCCCCAGGCGGCCTTCGTTGTGCGAGATCAGGTGGGAGGCGGCGGCCAGGATATGGGGCGTCGAGCGGTAGTTGCGCTCCAGCCGCACGATGGTGGCGCCGGGGAAATCCTTCTCGAAACGCAGGATGTTGCCGACCTCCGCACCGCGCCAGCCGTAGATCGATTGATCGTCGTCGCCGACGCAGCAGACGTCCGGCGTGCCCTGCGCCAGCAGCCGCAGCCACAGGTACTGCGCCACGTTGGTGTCCTGGTATTCGTCGACCAGGATGTGGCGGAAGCGGCGGTGGTACTGCGTCAGGACGTCGGGATGGCTCTGCCACAGGGTCACGCAGTGCATGACCAGGTCGCCGAAATCGACGGCATTCACCTCGGTCAGCCGCGCCTGGTACTGGCGGTAGATCTCGACCGCCTTGCCGTTGGCGAACTCGCCGGCGTCGTCGCCCGACACTTTATCGGGCGTCAGCGCACGGTCCTTCCAGCGCTGGATGATGCCGGAGAGTATGCGGGCCGGCCATTTCTTGTCGTCGATGCCCTCGGCCTGCAGCAGCTGCTTGATCAGCCGCGTCTGGTCGTCGGTGTCGAGGATGGTGAAATTGCTCTTCAGGCCCACCAGCTCGGCATGGCGGCGCAGCACGCGCACGCCGATGGCATGGAAAGTGCCCAGCCACATGCCGTCGGCCGCTCCGCCGATCAGGCTCGCCACGCGGTCGAGCATCTCGCGGGCAGCCTTGTTGGTGAAGGTGACTGCAAGAATTTGTGATGTGCGCGCGCGGCCTGTGATCAAGAGGTGGGCGATACGGGTCGTCAGAACGCGCGTTTTGCCGGTGCCGGCGCCGGCCAGGACCAGCAACGGGCCGCCTTCGTGCACGACGGCCTGCCGCTGCTCTTCGTTCAGCCCGTCCAGGTGGGCGTTGGGCACGACGGAGCGCCGCGCCGGCTGGGGATCAGTCGGCGTCGGGTCGTCGGTGATTTCGAACGGATCGGCGGGGGGCGCCATGCAGCGTCATATAGCAATCGGAAGCCCTTACGCCTATCTTTGACGTCCGGGGAATGTGCCGGCGCCCTGCGTCGGTGCCGTTTGGAGGTTGCCGATGGCCCGAGGGTTGAACGGTTCGGCGAACGGGTCGGGTGGTCATGTCCCCACCGGCCGCGAGGCCGTGGAAGCGCGGCTTCCCGGTGTTTCCAATCTGCCGCCGGCCGTGGCCGGTGCGCTGCCCGCCGTGGTCGGGCTCAAAACCACTGTGCCGAAGGACCGCCGTTCGGCCCAGACGCTGGGCACCGAGCGTGAGGGCCACGGCGTGCTGATCAGCGACGACGGGCTGGTCGTCACCATCGGTTACCTGATCATGGAAGCCGATACCGTCACCATCACCGACATCGACGGTACCGACTGGCCGGCCTACATCGTAGGCTACGACTACGAAAGCGGCTTCGGCTTGGTTCGCACCGAGCGGCCTTTGCACCAGCGCCATCTGCAGTTCGGTGATTCCGACATCCTCGAGCTGCGCAGCGAGGCTTACGTCGCGGGCCTGGGGGGCGAGAAGGCGACGCTCAAGGTCAAGGTCGCCGGCCGTCGCGAATTCGCCGGCTACTGGGAGTACCTTCTGGACAACGCCATCTTCACCGTGCCGGCCTATCCGCTGTGGGGCGGCTCGGGGCTGATCGGCCAGGACGGCACGCTGCTCGGCATCGGTTCGCTGCTGGTGCAGGAAGCGTTGGGTCCCGGCGCGCCTGCCTTCCCCGGCAACATGTATGTGCCGATCAACCGGCTGAAGCCGATCTTCGAGGAGCTGGTGAGCAAGGGCCGTCTGTCGACGCCGCCGCGGCCGTGGCTCGGTCTCTACACCGTCGAGCATATGGGCCAGCTCGTGGTCGGCGGCATCTCCGATGGCGGTCCGGCCGATCGCGCCGGCTTGCAGCGCGGCGACATCCTGCATGCCCTGAACGGCGACGTGCTCGACGATGTCGCCGATTTCTATCGCAAGCTGTGGGCCAGCGGTCCGGCCGGCACGGCGGTGACACTGCGCATGGAACGCGACAACGACGCCTTCGAGGTGACGGTGCGCACCGGCGATCGCGGGCGATATCACAAGTACGGCACGGACTGAGCTATACTGTCATCCTGAGCGCAGCGAAGGATCTCATCCCCGTGGCAAGCGGCGATGAGGTCCTTCGCTACGCTCAGGACGACAGATTGGGGAGATATACCGATGGCACGGGCATTCGCCTCGCAGGCGGACATGGCGGAGAAGAAGATCACCTTCAGCCG
>JADHLS010000364.1 GCA_016780605.1 Reyranella sp. | reverse complement strand
GTAGATGCCGCCCTGGCACATGCGATCGAGGGTGACGGTGACTGAGTCGCGCAGGCGCTGGTTGTCGCGGCGGCGCAGCCAGCCGCGCCATAGCCTCTCGAACAGGTAAGGGGCGGGGAACTTCGGCGCCTGGCCGACACCGCCCCAGACGGGATCGCATTCCTCCGCGACACGCTCGGCGATGCGGTCTAGCAGATCGAGCGGGATCAGCGGCCCGTCGCCCTTGAGCGCCACGGCCTTGTTGGCCGCTTTGCGCTGCAGGGCCTGCAGCAGGCCGGCGCGGTTGGTCTCGACCTCGTCGGGCTTGTCGTGGAAGGCCTGCGACACGCCGCGCAGCACATCGACGAAGCTCGGCCGGCCGAAGCGCGCCGGATAGGGGAAGTAGGTGCCGCCCCAGAACGGCTCGCCCGCCGGCGTGCAGAACATGGTGAGCGGCCAGCCGCCCGGCTCGCCCAGCACCTGCAGGGCCTGCATGTAGATCGCGTCGACGTCGGGCCGTTCCTCGCGGTCGACCTTGATGTTGACGAACAGCTCGTTCATCACCGCGGCCACGTCGGGCGATTCGAAGCTCTCGTGCGCCATGACATGGCACCAATGGCAGGCGGCATAGCCCACCGACAGCAGGATCGGTCGGTTGCTGCGCTTGGCCTCGGCCAGCGCTTCCTCGCCCCACGGCCACCAGTGGACGGGGTTGTTGGCGTGCTGCAGCAGGTAGGGGCTGGTCTCGGCCCCCAATCTGTTCACGCTGGGGCGGTTCATGCCGGCTGCTCTCCGAGGTTGCCCTCGCTGTTGATGACAAGAACGCGCGCGTGGCGATCGAGTTTCAGGGCCTTGAAGGCCGCTTCGTCGGTACAGACCCGCGTCAGGCCCGCGAAGCCCGCGCAACCTGACGGTCCGGACGCAATGGCCGGGTCCCCGTCCAAGGGATGGGCAAGGAGACGGCGCGCCGGCATGACCTCGTCCTCGGTGATGGTCATGAACCAGTCGGTCGCCTCGCCGACCACCGGCCAGGTGATGGGCGAGATCTCGCGGCAGGCAAGCCCGCCCATCACCGTGTCGGCATTGCCGCTGGCGAGCGTGGGCTTGCCGGCAAGGTTGCTCTGGAACCAGCAATCGGCGCTCTCCGGCTCGACGACCACGAAGGCCGGCCGCGTCGGCAGTACCGCCCAAAGATAGCCGATCACGGCGGCGGCCAGCCCGCCCACGCCCGCCTGGACGAAGACGTGGGTTGGCGCCTCTCGCCATTGCGTCACGATCTCGTGCGCCAGCACGCAATAGCCGCGCATGACGCTGCGCGGCGCCTGGTCATAGCCTTCCCACGAGGTGTCGGAGATGATGGTCCAGCCGTTCTCTTCGGACCGGCGCTTGCACTCGGCGACAGCGGTGTCGTAGTCGCCGTCGACGCGGATGACCTCGGCGCCGCGCGCGCGGATCGCTGCTTCCTTCTCGGTCGAGGTGAACTTCGGGAGAAAGATGATGCAGCGGTTGCCGAACAGCCTGGCGCCGGCGGCGACCGAGCGGCCGTGATTGCCCGAGCTCGCGGTCGAGAAGACGAAGCGGCCGGTGATCTCCTTGTGAGCGCCGCTCATGATCTCGGCGAAGCTGGCGTTGGCACGGTGGGCGTCGCCGACAGCGCTCGCCAGGGCGTCGTAGACAGCGATCACGCCGCCCAGCGCCTTGAAGGCACCGAAGCCGAAGCGCTGGCTTTCGTCCTTGACGCGCAGCTCACCGATGCCGAGCCGCGCGGCCAGCGCCGGCAGGGAATGAAGCGGCGTGGTTGCGTGTTTGGGGCACTGCTTCAATTCTTCGCAGAGCTCGGCAATACCGTTGGGATCGACCACATATTGCTGGTCGCGGCCGAATTTCAGGGCCCCGGAGGCGCGAGGATTGTGGGCCAGCCATGAAGGAACCATGGCCGGTCATAGCATGGCCGGCCGGCCCGATATCGCCTAAGGTGGCTCAAACGGAGAGAAAGCATGAAGGTGAACGTCGAAGTGACCTGCACGCCCGAGGAGGCGCGCGCCTTCTTCGGCCTGCCCGACATCAAGCCGATGCAGGACCGCATCATGGCCGAGATCGAGGAGCGCCTGCGCTCGAGCCTCGGGGCCATGAATCCGGAAGTGATCTTCAAGACCTGGCTGCCGGCCTCCATGCAGGGCATGGAACAGATGCAACAGATGCAACAGGCTTTCTGGTCTCAGCTCGCTAATATCGCCACCAGCGGCGGCAAGAAGGATTGAGCGAATGCGAGAGAAGCCAGGTGATCCCAAGCCCTACTACGAGGCGCACGTCTTCTGCTGCACCAACCGGCGCCCGGCCGGCCATCCGCGCGGCTGCTGCGCGGAGAGGAACGGCGAGGCGCTGCGCGACCACATGAAGGCGCGGGCGAGGGAGCTCGGGCTGAAGAACGTGCGCATCAACAACTCGGGCTGTCTCGACCGCTGCGAGCTTGGGCCGACGATGGTGATCTATCCCGAGGGCGTCTGGTACGTCTGTCCCACCAAGGAGGACGTCGACGAGGTCCTGGAAAAGCACCTGGTCCAGGGCGGCCGCGTCGAGCGCCTGATGCTGCAGACCACCGACAAGCTGCCCAAGGACAGGGTGGAGCGTTAACTGTCGTCCTGAGCGCAGCGAAGGACCTCACCGCCGCTTGCAATCGGCATGAGATCCTTCGCTGCGCTCAGGATGACTCAATAAGCTCGCCCAGCCGCTTGATCACGTGCGTCGGCTTCGCGGTCGCGGTCTCCGGCACGCCCATGTCGAGCGGGTCGTACCAGATGCCGCACATGCCGAGCTTCTGCGGCGCCACGACTTCCCATTCGTAGTTGTCGCCCACCATCCAGGCGTCGCAGGCCTCGCAGCCGAGCTTCTCCAGGGCGTGGCGATAGACCGCGAGCTCGGGCTTGCCCTGGCCGAACTCGCCCTCGATCTGGATGTGGTGGAAGCGGTGCTCGAGATCGAACCGCGCGATCTTGGCGCGCTGGATTTCCGACGAACCGTTGGTCACCAGCGCCAACCGGACGCCGGCCTGGCGCAACGCGTCGACCGTCGCATGGGCGTCGGGATAAAGCCGGTATTCCAGGCGTCGCATCTCGGTGAAGGCATCGGCGATGCGATCGGCCAGCGCCTCATCGTCGTAGCCCAGCCGCGACAGCGCGCGCCGCGTCGTGAGCCGCCGCGCACCGGGGATGTCGAGCCGCCACTTGGCGGCAGTGGCCTGATCGGTCCAGAGCGTGCGCGCCTCGTCCATCACCGCCACACGCACCTTCTCGATCGCGGGGGCATCGTGGGCTTCGAGCGGCGCGGCGAAGGTGCCGAGCAGGCGCCGCCACGCTTCCTCGGGCTGGGCGTAGGCCCGGATCAGCGTGTCGTCGAGATCGAACAGGATGGCGCGCGGCAGGGCCATCAGTTGGTCGGGCTCGTGAAGACGGTGGGAGCGGGGCTGACCACGGTGCCTTGTCCGCCTTGTACCGCGATCACCGCGAGCGCGCGCTCCGAGCGGCCGTTGGGCAGGAAGCGGAAGATGCCGTCGACGCCCGACCAGCCGTTGGGGTTGGTGATGGCCTCGGCCGAGAAGTCGCCGCCCGGCTTCAGCCGCGCCAGATGCCCAGCGAGCGCCACGCCGTCATAG
This sequence comes from Reyranella sp., assembly GCA_016780605.1. GTDB lineage: Bacteria > Pseudomonadota > Alphaproteobacteria > Reyranellales > Reyranellaceae > Reyranella. The sequence goes on along the minus strand of JADHLS010000364.1, from coordinate 2,375 downwards.
GCAAGCGTCGCCAGCCGATGCGGCGGCCGGCCATAGGTCGCCAGGAACCGCCGCTCGAAGTCGGCGCGCTTGGCGGGATCGGGTGCGGCATACCAGGCGCCGCGCAGCTGGGTCTCCTGGCCGATGTTGGGAATGTCCCACACGCCGGTGCCGATCAGCTGCACCGACTTGTTGTCGATGCCGGCCACGGCCAGCGCCGTCAGCGCCGAGGTCAGCCGCGGCGGCGCCACCGGCACCAGGATCGCGAGCTTGTCCTCGCCGCGCGTCGCCTCGGCGAGCCGACGCGCCGGCGTGTTGAGGTCAGCGCTGTTGGGGTCGAACAGCTCGACCGACGCCACCTTGCCGCCGCGCAGGGTGACCTGGCTCTCCATGGTCTGGACCATCTGCTGGCCGTAAGGCGTCTGCGGCGCGAAGGCAGCGAACCGCCTGATGCCCTGGTCGGTTGCATAGTCGACGACGCGGCGCACCTGCGGCGGCGCGGCGATGCCCATGATCCAGACGCCGCGTTGCGCCGCCTGCTCGTCATTGGAGAAGGACACGACGTTGGCACCGCCCTGCGCCACCAGCGGCGCCAGTGCCGTCGCCGATGTGCCGAACAGCGGACCCAGTACCAGCGCGGCGCCGTCGGCGCGCGCCTTGCGGTAGGCCTCGACGGCGGTATCCGCGCTTTCGCCGCTGTCGTAGGCGGCGAGCGCCAGCTCCTTGGCACCGGTGTCGAACAGGGCCATTTCCGCCGCCTGCTGCAGGGATTGGCCGATCGGGGCCGCCCGGCCGCTGAGCGGCAGCAGCAGGGCGATGCGCGTCTTGCCCGAGGCCGTGACCGGCGAGCCCGTGTCAGACTTGGTCGTGATCGGGGTCGGTGGCGTGCTAGTCTTGGGCTGCTCGCCGCATGCCGCCAGGAAGAGGGCCGCGGGGGCAAGCGCGAAGAGAGACTGGCGCGAGAGAAGTTGGCGCATCGACGCGGAACTCCGGCGAACGGCTGCATATGGACGTGGACGAACGGTCACAAGCTAGCGATGGGCAGGCGCCGCGTAAACCGCCGCTGGCGCCGGGCCTGCATATTGTTGCCACGCCGATCGGCAATATGAGGGACATCACGCTGCGTGCATTGGACGTCCTGCATGCGGCCGACCTGATCGCCTGCGAGGACACCCGCGTGTTCGCCAAGCTTGCCGGCCACTATGGCATCAGCGCTCCCACCGTGGCCTACAGCGACGCCACCCAGGAGGCCAACGAGCCCCGGATCGTGCGCGCGCTGGAAGCGGGAAAGCGGGTGGCGCTGGTCTCCGATGCCGGCATGCCCCTGATCTCCGATCCGGGCTATCGCCTGGTGCGTGCGGCTTTGGCGCGAGGCCTCGCCGTGACATCCGCGCCCGGCCCTTCGGCGGTGCCCATGGCGCTGGCGCTGTCGGGGCTGCCGACCGACCGTTTCTTCTTCGGCGGCTTCCTGCCGGCCCGCGAAGGCGAACGCCGCCGCGCCATCGGCGCTGCAGCTGGCGTGCCCGCGACGCTTGTGTTCTTCGAGGCGCCGCATCGGCTCGCCGCATCGCTGGCCGACCTCGCCGAGCTCTTGGGCGCGCGCCCCGCCGCCGTGGCGCGCGAGCTCACCAAGCTGTTCGAGGAGGTTCGGCGCGGTTCGCTCGCCGAGCTTGCCGATCACTATGCCCGGCATCCCGACATCAAGGGCGAGATCGCGATCGTGATCGGCGCACCAGGTGAGGAAGCGGCACCGCAGGCGGGTGTGCTCGACGAGGCGCTCCGCACCGCACTGGCCGGCGCCTCGGTGAAGGATGCTGCGGCGGAAGTCGCAGCGCGCTATGGCTTGAAGCGCCGCGACGTCTATGCGCGGGCGTTGGAGCTTCGTCGCGAGGCCCAGTCGTGAGGGGCAGGTCATGACTATTCAGGCGCGTCAGGCTGCCCATCGACTCGGCCACATGGCCGAATGGCGTGCCGTGTGGCGTTTGCGGCTCGCCGGCTACTCGGTGCTGGCGCGGCGCTACAAGACCAAGCTTGGCGAGATCGACATCGTGGTGCGGCGTGGCGGCGTGCTCGCCTTCGTCGAGGTGAAGGCGCGCTCCGATTTCGTGCGGGCGGCCGACGCGCTGGGCAGCCGCCAGTTCGGCCGGGTGGCGAGCGCCGCCAGCCTGTTCCTGGCGCGCCATCCGCACTATGCCGCCCATTCGGTGCGCTTCGATGCGGTGCTGGTGGGCGGCCCATTCTTACGCCACTTGTGGCCGCGGCACTTGCCCGATGTGTGGCAGCCGCCGGAGTGAAACGTTGAGCGTCGATCGATTGCGTGATCTCTGCGCTGGTGACGGCCAGCGCCTCGACCTGCTCGAGGGCGCACTTGCCTTGAGCGAGCTGCGCCACAGCGA
>JADHLS010000363.1 GCA_016780605.1 Reyranella sp. | reverse complement strand
CTCGGCGCCGGTGAAGCGTCGCGGCAAATCCTAAGGGGTTCTATATCCGGCACGCGTTTATCAGCTTCGCGTCAAGAATACGACCGCAGGCGGCCCAATACGCGCAGTCGTGTCGACATGAGGAGACGTCCGCCGTGATGTTGCGACCGGTTGCGAGGATGCTGGGTTCAATCACGGTCTGCGCCGCGTGTCAGCTTGCCGACCCCGCCGCAAGCCAGCCATCAATATGATGGGGATCAACGAAGGAGACGGCCGTGAGACTCTTGCTGGCGATTGTCGCATTAACGTTTGCAAGCTCGACGGTTTGGGCGGGGGCGGGTTGCCCGCCGGGAACCAAGCAGAATTGCGTGCAGACCAAGACCGGCGTGCAATGCTACAGCCGCTGACATTGTCACCCCTGCGGAGCGCGCTTTTATGGGCGCTGAGCTCGCGGTAATCTGGCGATAAGCCCGCTCGTAATAGGAGTCGTCCGTCTACCACAAGATGCTATTCGCGGGAGGCAGTCATGAAATGCTTGGTACTTGCCGTTGCCGCGCTTGTCGTTGCCTCACCGGCACTCGCACAGGCCGGACAGCGCGTCGGCACCGCCTTGCCGGTTCAGGGTGTCGGAAACTCCACGTCCAGCGGCGTCGGTGTTACACGCCAAGACTCGCGAAGCCAGCCTTACAACCCAAATTCTGTGCCTGGTCAGCGCATCGGCAACTTTGAAGCCTACAGCAACGGCATGGTGCTGCCGAGGCTGGAGAGCTACCACTTCTACTGGAATGCACGCCCGTGCCTGTCGGTCAGTGGCACGACTTTCTGTCAATAGTACTCGGTCCGATACGGAAGCGCTCCACGGGTCGATGTGATTGCGCTCCGACCGCGCCAAACACACTTCCAGCAGACCCGTCGGCAGCGACGCTGCGAGCCGCTTCGTGACACACCCCGGCAACATCTGTCGCCGCAGCATCGCTGCCGCGAAGAAGGCCATCGATGGTGACAAGGCAGACTTCGTGGCGCTGCTCGAATACTGCTGCTGGCGCCGGGCCTTTGCACGGCGACCTGGACCAGCGGCCTTCAGGTTCGTGCCGGCAGCTGTAATTTTGCGTCCTTGAGCGCCTTCTCGATTGCCGGAATGCCGGACGCATCGCCCGCCTTGCACTTCTCCACACCAGCCTTGGCTTCGAGAGACTGTGGCGCCTCCCCTCGCCGCTGGTTTTGATCAAGATACTGCTCGTACTTGCTGACGAGCGCCGCGCAGTATTTGGCGTCGCTAGACTGCGCGAACGCAGCGGTCGGCAAGGAAAACGCGACGACGAACAACAGACACTTCAGATGATGTCTCATACTCGCCTCCGTTGACTAATAGTACCAATCTGCGTGGCATGACCGACAATTACATTGATGTAGATCAAAGCCACTCGGGATGCTCAATAGCATCCAGCGATGGCCGGCTTGCTGGTACCCGCAGAAGGACTCACCGCACGGCCGGCCTGTCCAACGGCTCGGCCAGCTCGCTGTTCTGCCCATCCTTGGTGGGCTTCACCATCAATATTGCCGGACATAGTTTTCGGCAGGGACAACATTCTTCCCGGCGCGTGCTCCAGGGCGGTCGGAGACTCTTGCTGTGGCCCGTCGTCCCACGGGCGGCGCCTGCGGGATGACACCTCGTCACAGGATGAAGATATCGTTGTGGTTGATATGCACCCCAATCACGACGTCCATGAAGTCGTTGTCGCCGGTGCCGTTCCTGGTGTCCTCGAAGCCGATCTGCATCTGGCGCCCGCTGTGATCAATGCCGGACAGGACCTGGGTGGCGGCGTTGGGATTGATGTTGGCGAAGGTGTGGAAGATGTCTACACCGCTGACCGCACCGTGGCTTGCGCTTACGAGCGTGGGAGCGATCCCCTGGTTGATGTTGGAGGCGTTGGCCGTTCCCGGCGTGACGAAGGAGAGATCGTCGGGCAGGGTGCCGGCGGTATTGGCGCCGTTCTGGATCAGAAAGAAGCCGATGCGCTCGCCGAAGCCCGGCGCGATCAGGTTTACGGTGGTCCCCGAGGCCGTGCCCAGCGTGTTGCCGAACAGGATGTGGACGTCCGAGATCGTTCCGTCGATACCGACCTTGTAGTAGCCGAGCGTGTTGGCGAAGAAGGATTGGGCCGATTTCATCTCCACATTGAAGGACACCGTGCCGTCGCCCGACAGGAAGTTCTGGTTGGCGATGCCGTTGATCGCCGACCGGTCGACGGTCACGCCTTTGTGCAAGTCCAGGAAATTGACGTGGCTTATCGTCGTGTAGGAACTGTCGCCACTGCCCCGGGCGGAGATGATCAGCCCACCGCCGCTGCCGCCGCTGGCGAAGTTGCCGTCGAGCTCGAAGAAGACGCCGTCGGCGCCGACAGTGACCTTGGTCGGTGTGATCGCGAGGTTGTCGCGGGTGATACGTGAGCCCAGGATATCGACCGAGGCGCGAAAGCCGAAGTTGAACATGATGTCGCCGTTGAGATCGCCCAGGTTGTCGCGCGCCACGTCGCTGCCGGGGCCGAAATAGATCTTGTCGGCGCCGGGGCCGCCGATCAGAATGTCGTCGCCGGAGCCGGCGACCAGAATGTCGTTGCCGGAGCCGCCAATCAGCTTGTTGTCGCGGTCGTTGCCGATCAGCGTGTTGTTGCCGGGGCCGCCGATCACGTCGGCGATCTCCGAGCGCACGTCGCCGTTGTAGAGCAGCGCATTGTAGACGTTGCCCTGCGCCTTGAAGGCCGGATCGCCCGGGTCCGCCCGGTTGAGATCGGCGAGCTGGCTGTCGGAGAATCTGAGCCAGTGGCCCGGCCGCAGGTCGTCGACCTGGTCCTGGGTGAAGTTGTGCAGGTCGTAGGTCGCGGCGGCGCCCTGCGTCCACACCGTCGAGAAGATCTTGTTGCTCACCGTGGTGCCGGTGAACGGTGCGGCGTGGCCGCCGATCGATTCCTGGCCGGTGTTGGCGTCCCAGCTGTAGGTCGCACCGGTGCCGACCTTGTCGAAATTGGCGCCATAGAGCAGCTGCAGGGCCGCGATGTCGTACATCATCAAGCTCTGCGGCGCGGAGCCCTCGACGGCGACGGTCGGACCTTTGTCGATGTTGGACCCGAGGTAGCTCGCGTAGGTCATCACCGAGAATTCGTTGTCATTGCGCGATGCCCCGAGCGCGCCATGGATCGAGGGATCGTGGCCGTGCTTCAGGCCTACCGAGTGTCCGAACTCGTGCATGATGGTGTTGAACTCGTCGGTCCCGAAGTAGCGCGCCGGCGGGCTGCCGTTGGTGCCGAGAAAGTTGTCGCCGGCGTCGCGGCTGTCCGACCTGTAGCCTTCCCAGGCCCCCTCGTTGGTGGGGAAGCGCGCGTGCGATCCGCCGTTGCCACTGGTCGTCTGGGCGAAGCGGAAGGTGGCGTCGTCGGCGCTGGCTGAGGCGGCCTCGACGAAGTTGAGCTTGGTATAGGAGGAGATCAGGCCGAAGGTGGTGAGGACCGCCTCCTTCTGGACGTCGTTGATGGGAACGTGGCTTACTGGATCGACGGTGTTGGGCGCCGGAAAGATCTTGTAGTCGGAGGCGGACTGCGGGAAGGCGTATGTGGTGGTTGTCGCCGGTGTCGTGCCAAGAGACGAGGTCGTCCACCGATAATCCATGATCAGGGCGGCGACGTTGGGGTCGGTTATGAACGCCCCGTTGAAGAATCCGCCGTAGAGGCCGCCTTTGGCGAGGGAGAACACAGTCGGGAAGTAAGTGTTTTGCGGCTCGTCTTCCGCGGCCATAGGCTACTCCTGACGAATTGCAGTTGCGGTCAGTCTAGTGCTCCTACTCAATCAAATGAAGCCCAGCAAGGAGGGTAGCGCGAGCGCGGCAGGCTGAGCTTCACCGACTGCCGATCGTCGTTCGGCGTCCACATCTGCGCCATGTTTCGATGTTGGCGGCCATCATTGGGCAGGCGGTCCAAGCGAAGCGCCTGACGCGCGGGCCTTGTCCTCGTTTAGCGCACGGACATCGGCAGATCGGGAACCTCCTCCCGCAGAGACTTCGGCAAGGGCGCATCTACCCTCCCCAGGTGAGGAAGAGGCCAATGTCTCCGGGGATACCGCCGGGAAAATCGAGCACGCGAGCGGTCAGATGAAACCCGTGCGGTTTGAGGTCTTTCTCCCAGCGCAAGTACAGTTCAGCCGCCTCACCGCGAAGTGTGGATGGCCAATTCCTTTCGGTCACGTTAATGGCCCGACCTTTATCGCTACAGAGCTGGCAGGGAAAACGAAGCAGCATATATTCCGTTTGTCCATGCTCAGCCGCTTCCCGCGCCCGATGCACCAGCTCACGCCAACTTTCATCCGATATATGATGGTCGATCAGTTCCGCCACCTGGCGCCGGCGCCGTTCCACCACGGTCTTGCGGAGCGCATCTCGATGCCGTGCTTGGGTTAGCTCAAAATCTGCTGCCAGCTTCTGAAATTGGGTTGACGTCATTGAAGCATCGATTGGATGCTCACGCGGCATTGCGGAAACGGGCTCCTCCTGCTGTGTCCGATGAATGAAACGTTCGTCGAGACCTGACAGTGCCCCCGCCAACAATCCTCTCGGCGATCGCGCGGTCGGTGTCGACCTCTCCGCAGAGAGCGCTCGCAGCAGATCGGCGCGGCTCACAATACCAACCATGCGGCCGTCGCGAACCACTGGCACCCGCTTGATCCGATAGCTCGTCAAAAGACGCGCGATCTCCGTAACATCGGTATCCTCTCCGATCGTTACTACGGGTCGGGACATGACCTCTCGCGCCGTCCGTTCTATCGAGCGCAGGCTGGCAAGGAAGTCCGGGCTGACCGACTCGCTTTCGGCCAGCAAGGCTAGCCACCAATCACGCCGCGCCTCCCGCTCCGCATCGTCGCGACCTATGAGATCGCCGTCGCTCACCATCCCGATGGGAGCGCCCGCATCATCGACAACAGGCGTAGCGCCGATCCCCCTCTCAATCAGCAGGCAGGCGATTTTTCCGACGGGCGTATCGGGTTTTACAGACACTACGTCTGAGGTCATTACATCGCGTGCCTTCACGCTATTCCTACCGATAACCAGTTTCTAAGACAGAGGACGCTTACTAGCGAAGATAGACCGGATGATCTCTTGGGGATTGACTTCCCACGGCCCGTTACAGAAGTGGCTCGCTCCCAGCAATGATCACGCCGCGTGCGGCACGTGATGTGCCGCGAACCGCCGGGCTTCCGTCTCCTCGTGCGGCATCACCTCGGCCAGAACCTTGCCCAGGGTCCGGTCGGCGTCGGCGCTGAGCGGCGTCAGAGGCAGGCGCAGGCTGTCGCCCATGAGGCCGAGGCGGCTGAGCGCGCGCTTCAGGGGAATGGGATTGGCCTCGAGGAAGAGCGCCGCGTGCAACGGCGCCAGGATCTGGCTGTACGACTGCACGTCGGCGTCAAGTCGCTCATCTGCGGCGTGGTGCAGCGCTGCGCAGAGCGCTGGTGCGACATTGGCCGTGACCGAGATGCAGCCGTCGCCGCCGGCGCTGCGGAAGGCGGCCTGGCTGGCATCGTCGCCCGACAGCAGCAGGAAATCCGGGCCGAGCCGCCGGCGCAGGCGGGCGACACGCGGGATCTCGCCCGTGGCGTCCTTCAGCCCGATGATGCGCGGCAACTCGGCAAGCCGGCGTACCGTGACGTCGCTCAGCGCGACAGCGGTACGTGATGGAACATCGTAGAGGATGATGGGAATGCCGACCGCGTCGTGGATGGCGCGGAAATGCATCATCATGCCGGCCTGGCTGGGCTTGAGGTAGAACGGCGTGACGCAGAGCAGGGCGTCGGCGCCTGCTCGCTCGGCCGAGCGCGCGAGCTCGGCTGCGGTCTGCGTGTTGTTGCTGCAGGCGCCGGCGATCACGGGCACGCGGCCGGCTGCGGCGGTGACGGTCGCCGCCACCACGTGGTGATGCTCCTCGGCGGTTAGCAGCGGCGATTCGCCCGTCGTGCCGCAGGGCACGAGGGCGGCAATGCCGCGCTCGATCAGGCGCCGGC
>JADHLS010000362.1 GCA_016780605.1 Reyranella sp. | reverse complement strand
TGGGCGTCGGACTGTAGGTCACGCTTTGCGCCTGGCGGGCCTGGAACAGCAACTCAGGGACAGCAACAACGCTGCCGAGCGACGTCAGCTTCACGACCTCGAGGGTGTTGGACATCAGGTCGGGCAGCACGTTGCGCACCGCCTGGGGCAGCACGATGTAGCTCATCGCCTGCAGGCGGCCGAGACCCGTCGAGCGCGCCGCCTCGATCTGGCCGACCGGGACGGAATCGATGCCTGCGCGCAAAATCTCGCCGTAGTAGGCGCCGGTGTTGAGGAAGAAGGCGATGGCGACGCAGGCGAAGCCGCCCAGCTCCAGTCCGGCGAACGGCAGGCCCGCGAACAGCAGCACCAGCAGAACCAAGGGCGGAAAGGCGCGGAAGAAATCGACCCAGGCCATCAATGGCCAGCGCACCAGCGGATGATGCACCGTGGCAAGCAGCGCCAGGATCAAGCCGCCCAGGAAACCGAGCGGCACCACGATCAGCGACAGCAGAACGGTGTTCAGCAGGCCGGCCAGCACGATCGGCCAGATCGCGGCGATGATGTCGGGATTGAAGAAGGTCTCGATCATCGCTTCCACGCGAACCTGGTCTCGATCCAGCGTGCGGCGACGACGACGGGCAGGAACAGCACGACGTAGGCCGCCGCCCCCATCATGAGCGGCGAGGGATTGTAGGAATTGGACATGGCCGAGCTCGCCTGGCCCAGGATCTCGGAGACGGCGACGACAGTGCCCAGCGCGGTGCCCTTGGTGATGGCGATGGTGCGGTTGGTGAGCGGCGGGATGGTGAGGCGAAAGGCCTGCGGCAAGATGACATTGATCAGGGTCTGGCCAAAGCTGAGGCCGGTCGAACGTGACGCCTCCCACTGTCCCCTGGGAATGGAAGTGATGCCGGCCCAGAAGATCTCCTCGGAGAAGGCCATCAGCACGAAGGCGAGCGACAGCCAGGTCGAGACGAAGCCCGAAGGCGATATGTCGGCTGCCGGCAGACCGAAATAGATCAGCACGATGATGACCAGCGGCGGCAGCGAGCGGAACAGGTCGACGACGAAGATGATCAGCCAGTTCAGCGGCCGGATGCCGAGCGCGCGCAACAGCGCCAGCGCCAAGCCGGCTAAAAGGCCGCTGACGATGATCAGCACGGCAAGCTCGATGGTGACGACCACGCCGGACAGGATGTCCGGGTAGTACTTCAGCATGACCTTGGCGTTGAAGAAGGTCTCGACGAAGCGGTCCCAGGTGCTCATGGAGCGCGGACCTCCAGGTCCGCATCATGATCATGAGCGGACCTGGAGGTCCGCGCTCCGCTTGAAAGCATGATCAGTGCCTTTGGATCTGCCCGATGAAGGCGCGGGTGCGCTCCTGGGTCGGGCTCTCGAAGATCGCGGCGGGCGGCCCCTGCTCCACGATCAGGCCGTGGTCCATGAACACGACGCGGTCGGCGGCATTGCGGGCAAAACCCATCTCGTGGCTGACCACGATCATGGTCATGCCGCTCTGGCGCAGGTCGCGCATGACCTCGAGCACCGATCCGACTAGCTCCGGGTCGAGCGCCGAGGTCGGCTCGTCGAACAGCATCACCCTGGGCTCGAGCGCGATCGCGCGGGCGATGGCGACACGCTGCTGCTGGCCGCCGGACAGCTGTCCCGGCGTGTGCCCGGCGCGGTCGGCCAGCCCGACACGCTCGAGGGCCGCCATGCCGAGCGCATCGGCCTCGGCGCGCGACTTGCCCACCACCTTGCGCAGCGCCAGCGTCACGTTGCCGAGCGCCGTCATGTGCGGGTAGAGGTTGAAGGACTGGAACACCATGCCGATGCGCTGGCGGGCATGGTTGATGTCGGTCCGCGGATCGAGCATGTCGATGCCGTCGACCACGACCGAGCCCGCGGACGGCTCCTCCAGCCGGTTGAGGCAGCGCAACAGCGTCGACTTGCCCGAGCCCGAGGGGCCGATCACGAACACCAACTCGCGCTCGGCCACCTCGAGATCGACGCCCTTCAGGACATGAAGATGGCCAAAGTGCTTATGAATGCCGCGCGCGGCGACAATCGGATCAACCACACTTCAGCTCGTGCGGCGTCGGATCGTAGCCCGGCATGTCCGGCACGCCGTAGCCCGGCGTGATCACCACGGCGAGGTCGTCCGGCTCCGGCTTCTTGTTGAACCATTTCTCATAGAGCTTGGCCATGGTGCCGTCCTTCTTCATGCAGTCGAGCGCGTCCTGCAGTTCGGCACGAAGCTTGGGATTGTTCTTGGGCACCGGCGCGGCCCAGTGGGCGCGCGTGTCCTTGAGCTCGAGGTCGGCGACGAACTGCGGGTTCTTGGTCGCGGCATAGACGATGGTGGTGTTGCCGCCCAGCGTCGCGTAGGCGCGTCCCGACAGCACGGCCTGCGTGGCGTCCGGCTGCGTGTCGTAGACCTGCACGGTGAAGCCGTACTTCTCGCCCATCTCCTTGGCGAGCTTCTCGTAGGGCGTGCCCTTGTTCACCGATACCGACTTGCCCTTGAGGTCTTCCCAGCTCTTGATCGGCGGCGTGCCCTTCTTGATGCCGAACTGATAGGCGGTCCAGAGATAGCCCGCCGTGAACAGCATGTTCTCGGCCCGCTCCTTGGTCACCGTCGTGGGCGCGGCGATGAAGTCGTAGCGGCCGGCCTGCATCCCCGGGATCAGGGTCGAGAAGCTCACCGAATCGATGGTGATGTCGCGCTTCATGCGCTTGGCGGCCTCGGTGAACACGTCGATCTGGAAACCCTCGGTGCCGCCGCCCAGCTTGGGCATGGCGTGCGGCGCGAAGGTGCCGTCGACGCCGGTGCGCAGCGGCGGCTGCTTGTCCTGTGCCGCTGCGGGACCCACGCACAAAAGGGCCGCGACCGCGATCGCAGCCAGGCGCCGTGTCATCATTTTCATAGACTCCCTTCCAGCAATCCCCAAGCGGCGACGTTAGATCAGGCATTGTTGAATGGCAATTTAGGAGCCATGGTGCGGTCCATGTCCGACGCCGATCGCATCCTCGTCATCAATCCCAACTCCACCGAGGCCGTGACCCGCGGCATCGACGCGGCGATGGAACCGCTGCGCATGAAAGGCGGGCCCGCCATCGAGTGCGTCACGCTGAAGCAAGGCCCGCCGGGCATCGAAAGCCAGGCGCATGTCGAGCAGGTCGTGGCGCCGATCGGCGACATGGTGAAGAAGCGCGACAACGACTGCTCGGCCTTCGTCATCGCCTGCTATTCCGATCCCGGCCTGCATGCAGCGCGCGAGATCACGACCAAGCCGGTGCTCGGCATTGCGGAATGCGGAATCCTGACGGCGATGACTCTCGGCCAGCGTTTCGGTGTCATCTCCATCCTGCGGAAATCGATTCCACGTCATCTGCGCTATGTCGGCCAGATGGGAGTCGCCGACCGCATGGCGGGCGATCGCGCCATCGGGCTCGGCGTGGTCGACCTCGCCGACGAAGCGCGCACCTTCGCGCGCATGGCCGAGGTTGCGGCCGAATTGCGCGACGAGGACGGCGCCGACGTGCTCGTCATGGGCTGCGCCGGCATGGCGCGCTATCGCGACCGCCTGCAACGCCATGTCGGCCTGCCCGTGGTCGAGCCCAGCCAGGCCGCGGTGTCGATGGCGATCGGGCGCTCGCGGCTGGGCTGGTCGGCTTAAGTCGTCACTCGCGGCGGAACTCGTACTCGAAGTTCAATTTGTCGCGGCAGAGCGCCAGGGTGTCGTTGACGCGCCGGCAGGTCAGGCCGTTGGGCGGTCCATTCCAATACGCCTGAGAGGTATTGCAGGGAACGGCGCGCTGGGTCGTCCCCAGGGTGTTGTCATTGCCGAACTGCGCGGTGATCGGGGCGCGGCAGGTGATGGTGCCGGTTCCGGGACAGTTGGCGGTCGTCGACCGCTCGCCGCTGCCGTTGCCGCCGAAGCAAATGCGGCCCGCCTTGACCTCGCAGCGCTGCGTGCGGCCGCCCAGGCCGATATTGCCCTGCGTGTCGCGGCCGAGTCGCCAGCAGCCCTGCAGCATGCCGAGATCCTTCTGCGCCCAGCGATCAGCCGGCAGAGCCGCCGGGGGCGGGGGCGGCTTGGCGGCTTCGAGCGGCTTGCAGTGAGCGAGCCGGTTCTTGATGTCGGCCTCGAGGGCCGCGAGTTCGGCTGCGAGCTTCTTGCCGTCGGCCGCGGCGGCGTCGAGCGACGCCTTCATGATGGGGGTGGGATCCGGCGCCGGCTCCGGCGCGGGCGGCGCCGGTGTTTCGAGCGTCGAGACGTTGGTCGTCGGATCGACCGGGACGCAGGCGCGCAGGAGCCACGACGCGATCAGCAGGGCCAGGATCAGCAGCAGGCCCATCAAGAACGCGGCCAGCCAACGCGGCCGACCTTCCAGGGAGCGCGTGGTCATTGCTCGGCGATCGTTTCCGGCAGCTTACACTTTCCAATCGCGCCGATGGCAGTGATCAATCTGCATCGGCTGCCTCCTTTGGCCCTTCGACTGCCCGAAAAACGACGCGATCTTCTTAGCGGATCGACTCCAGCCTGAAGACGTTGTAGCGCCACGCCGCGAGATCGATGTACAGCCCCGGATCGGTCAGTTCACCGCCGTCGCGCTCGTAGACTTCGCTGCCCATTATGTCGACAAGCCGCCATCGGCCGGGAGCGAGGCCGGCGAACGGCAGACGCAGTCGGCATTGCGCTTGGTGATCGGAATAGTTGACGACGACGACGTGATCGGGGGCTCCGTCCATGCGCCAGGCAGAGGCGACGAAGTCGCTCCAAGTCGGGTTGCCATCCCAGGCCGGTTTCGGCGGGATCAACAACCAGGCACCACCGCGGAAGCCGCCGGAGCGGAGCGTCGAGAGCAGCGTCTCGTAGAACGCCATGACATCCTGGTCTGGAGCCTCGACGGGTCCGCGACAGAGATGCACCGGCAGATGCACGCGCGCCCCTTCAAGCTGGCCCTGATGGAAAAAGCGCAGCCCCGGCGTGAGATGGGCGATCACGGCCGCCGCCTGATGCCGCGGCCAGGCAAACGCCGCCGCCGCGCGGGGCTCGTCGTGATTTTCGAGGAAGCGCGCGAGCCGGTCCTGATAGTCGAGGCCCGCGGCCAGATGGGAGCGAACGCCATCGGCATTGCCATCGCGCAGCCGGTCGTAGAGCCGCTTGTCGTAGCAATAATCGAAGCCCAGCTGTTGCAGTTCCCATTCGAGGCCCCAATAGGCCTCGGCGAGGAACGTGAACCCGGGATGGGCCCGGCGCACGGCCGCAATGGCCGCCGGCCAGAACGGCGACGCTACCCGTCCCCAGGTCCGCTGGAAGATCTCGGGCAGGAGGAGCATGGCCATGTCGCAGCGGACGCCATCGCACTGGCCGGCTATCGCGAGCAGCTCCGCGGACTGCGCCGCCTGCACCGCGGGGTTCGCGTAGTCGAGCTGAAGCGTGTCGGGCCAGCCAGGGAAGTTTGGATCGCGGCCATGAGCCAGGATGCGTTCGCCGCGATCGGTCGGGCACCGGCGATAGTTCCCGGGCGCCGCACCCAGCGCCTGCTCATCGCCATCAACGTAGAATTCCGGGTGGCTCGCCACCCAGGGATGCTCGAGCGCCGTGTGGTTGGGCACGAAGTCGAGCATCAGCCGCAGACCGCGCTCGGCGAGCCGGGCGCGCAATCCGGCCAAGGCCCCTGCTCCACCGAGCCCCGGGTCGACTTCGTAGGCGCAGATCGCAAACCCCGATCCGCAGATGTCGTCATCGCAGAGATCGGGCAGCGCGCTCTTGAATTCGGCGCGCCAGACGGGATTGCCGCGCGAGAGAGCCCGGCCGGCGGCGCCGGTCCGCCACACGCTTAGCAGCCACACCCAGTCAAAGCCGCGGCGCGCGATGTCGTCCAGGGTCGCGTCGTCGATATCCGCCAACGTCATCCGCCTGCCCGCCTCGCGCGACATGCGGCGTAGCCAGACACGCGTGTTGATCTCGTACAGGGAGGGATAACGTGGCTGCATATCACCCGTCATCCCGAGCGAAGCGGCCACAGGGCC
>JADHLS010000361.1 GCA_016780605.1 Reyranella sp. | reverse complement strand
TCACCATCGCGCAGCAGACCACCAACTCGCTGCGCTCGGTGCTGGGCGCGCAGCTCGGCGGTGCGATGGACCTGGGCTGGCGGGAGAAGTTGGCGATGCAGTTTCGGCTGGGCTGGAGCCATGAATATGCCGATGTCAGCCGGCCGGTGACGGCGACCTTGGCCGGCGCGCCGGCGATGCCGTTCACCACCTTCGGTGTCTCGCCGCAGCGCGACGGCGTGGTGCTGGGGCTGTCGGCCAGCACCGCGATCGCCGATGCGACCTCGATCTACCTGCGCTACGAGGGCAACATCGCGGGCCAGGACAGCGCCCAGGCCATCACCGCCGGCGTCCGCATGACGTGGTGACTTTTCGCTGCGGGAGCGACGCGGACCAGGGCGCAGATGAAGCTCATGACTTCTCCGACGCCGTATGACAGCGCCACCTCCCCAACTTCGTTGGGGAGGAAGAGCATGAGCTAGTCTAGGATGCTGCCGCCTGTTGGCGCTCGCTGCGGCCTTGCGGCCCCGGTGACCCGAACACCACGCCCTCGTAGTCGTTCTGCGCCACCTTGTTGATGGTGTTGACGAACTTGGGCGTGCCGCCGTTGTAGACGAAGTAGCGGATGCGGCCGGCCTCGTGGCCCGGGACATTGGAGTTGTAGCCGGTGAACCACGACTTGGCCTTGCGCATCAGCATCATGCCGTACATTTCGGTGACGTGGCGGGTCCAGCGCTCCTCGGCGGCCTTGGTCGCCTCGACGCGGTCAAGGCCGCGCGCTGACATGTACTCGAGCAGGCCGGTGACCCAGTTGACGCCGATCTCGATGGCGCGCGGATAGTTGGTCGAGGCCGAGCCGCTTTGCGGGCCCGACGGCATCAGCAGGTTGGGAAAGCCCGCGACCAGCATGCCGAGGAAGGTCGATGGCCCGTCCTTCCACTTGTCGGCCAGCTTCTCTCCGTTCACGCCCTGGATGTCGATGTGGTCGTAGGCGCCGGTGATGGCGTCGAAGCCCGTGGCATAGACGATGATGTCGAACTCGAAGTCCCGCGCGCTGGTGCGGATGCCGGTCTCGGTGATGCTTTCGATCGGCGTCTTGGCGATGTCGACCAGCAGGACGTTGTCCCTGTTGTAGGCCTCGTAGTAGCGGGTCTCGAGCGGCACGCGCTGCACGCCGAAGCCGTGGTCACGCGGGATCAGCGTCTCGGCGACGGCGGGATCCTTCACCCGTTGGCGGATGCGGTCGGCGACCCATTCCGAGAACTCGGCATTGGCCGCTTCGTCGGTGAAGATCTCGCGAAAGTTCTGCAGCCAGATGCCGAACCCAGGCTCGTCATAGAGACGCTCCCACAACTTCACGCGCTCCTCGCGCGAGACCTCCCAGAAGCCGCGGCGGTCTGGCTCGTGCTCGAAGCCGCCCGGCGTGCGGGCGCAGGTGGCGAAGATCTCGTCGTAGCGCTTGCGGATCTCCGCCATCTCCCCGTCGGAGATCGTGCTGTTGTTGAGCGGCGCCGCCCAGTTCGGCCGGCGCTGGAAGACGGTGAGGTGGCCCACCTTGTCAGCGATCTCGGCGATCACCTGGATGGCGGTGGCGCCGGTGCCGATCACAGCCACTTTCTTGCCGGCAAGCTCGACACCTTCATGCGGCCAGTAGAAGGTGTGGAAGGATCGGCCCTTGAAGCGGTCCATGCCGGCGAGGCGCGGCAGGGTCGGGATGGACAGCAGCCCGTTCGCCATGATGACAAAGCGCGTCGTGAGCGTGCGGCCGCCCGACAGCGACAGTCGCCAGAGGTTCGCCGCCTCGTCGTAGTGCGCGCTATCGACGCGGGAGTTGAACTGCATGTGGCGGCGCAGGTCGAACTTGTCGGCGACGTAGTTCAGGTAACGCAGGTTCTCGGGCTGGCTGGAGAACTTCTCCTTCCAGTGCCACTCGTCAAGCAGCTCGCGCGAGAAGGAATAGCCGTAGGTGTAGCTCTCCGAATCGAAGCGGCAGCCCGGATAGCGGTTGTTGTACCAGGTGCCGCCGAGGTCGGGCGCGGCCTCGAGCACGACAGCCTTCACGCCGAGATCGACGAGTTTCTTGATCTGATAGATGCCGCACACGCCGGCGCCGATCACAACGGCTTCGTAGTCGACCATGGGCTGCTCCCGGACCCGTTCTTGCTTCTCTGGCCCATAGGCTAGCGCCATTGTCGGGCCAGTACAGTCCGCCAAGCCGGCTATTTTCCGGTTGCCGAAAGGCGGGCGCCCCCCAACCTGGCGAGGACTACGCCCCGTAAATGTCACAACGCATGTCGCCTATGGGGGCGGATCAAGAATGAGCAACCCACAGCGCCGACGCGCTAGAGTGCCGTCCCGATGAACATTCAAACGCGCAGGGGCCGGGCACAATGACGACGGTCACCGTCACGCCGACGCGCGCCGACAAGCCGGGGACCATGGAAATCGATCAGCTTCGCGGATGGGCAACGTTCATGGACAGGGCCGTGGTCGTGAGCCTCGTCGCCACCGTTCTCGCGGTCACGGCGCTCGGCGTCACGACCTGGCTGTCGTGGCGCTTCAACGGGGCCGTACGCGCGCAAGAGCACGCGGCCTTCGATCGATACAAGGCGGAGATGGGCAAGCATGCTGCCGCTCTCGAGGAGGACGCCTCGCGGGCGCGCGAGCGGGCGCTGGAGTTCGAGCAGGTAGCCAACGATGCCAACGAGCGGGCCGCCCGTGCCAGCCGCGAGAGTGCGGCCGCCAGCGAGAAGGCGCGTTCGGCCGAGGTCGATGCCGAGGAGGTCCGCAAGCGCGTCGCCGAGCTCGGCAAGCAGGTGAGGGAGGCGACGGCGCGGGCACCGGAGCCGGCGCCCGCCGTCACCGCGGAAACGGCGCCGCCAGCCAAGGAACAGCCGGCGCCTGCACAACCTTCGCCGGTCGTCGAGAGCCTGAAGAAGTATGCCGGCACCAAAGCCGCGTTGTACGTCCTCGAGGAGGCGCCTGATGGCGGAGCCGTCGGCTCGATGATCGCGGGCTATCTCGGCGACGCCGGATGGGCGCCGCTGACCTGGACCTGGTCGGGCGTGAGCGGAATCCTGGGCGTGGTGGTATTGATCAAGGAAGGCAGCGACCCGGCCACCGACGAGGCTGCGTCCGCCGTCCTCGACGCGCTGCGCTCGGCCGGCTTCAACGCCGCCAAAGGGAATTGGCCGGCCGATTGGCGCCGCTTCCGCGGGACCCTGAACGGCCCGCAGTCGCCGGGTCCGACGGATGCGCCCATCAGGATCGTGATTGGGGCAAAGGCACGTTGAATCTTGCCGGACCGCGGGCCTCCAGGCCCGCTCATAATCTTCCTCTTGCTCCTCTTCCCCCTTGGGGAAAGCTGAGCCATGAGCGGACCTGGAGGTCCACGGTCCGGCAAGACGATGACGCGCCGCTGGAGTGGTGCGCTAAGTGGTGCGCTCCCGGCAATGACTAGCGCCGCTGACCCAGGAACATCATCAGGAACTGGAACAGGTTCACGAAGTCGAGGTAGAGGCTTAGTGCGCCGAAGATCGCGACCTTCTCGGCGGTGTCGCTGCCCCAGGCCTGGGCGTACTGGTCCTTGATCCTCTGGGTGTCGTAGGCGATCAGGCCCGAGAAGATCAGCACGCCTGCCACCGAGATGATGAAGGTCATCGGACCGGACGGGAAGAACATGTTCACCAGACTGGCCAGGATCAGGCCGATCAGGCCCATGAACAGGAACTTGCCGACCGCGCTCAGGTCACGCTTGGTCGTGTAGCCGTAGAGGCTGAGCGCCCCGAAGGCAGCGGCCGTGATGAAGAAGGTGCGGAACACCGATGCCTGGGTGTAGCGGAACAGCAGCAGCGACAGGCTGACGCCCATCAGGGCCGTGACCGCCCAGTAAACGGCCTGCACCGCCCCCACGCTCATCGTCGCGGCGCGGGCCCCGACCAGCAGCAGGAGGCCGAGCGGCGCAAAGATCGCGATCCAGCCCAGGATGTTCATGCCGACGACGAAGCCGCCCTCGACCTGGAAGAACAGCCTGGCGATGTCGTCCGAGGCGAACACGGCCCAGGCGACGATGCCCGACAGGGCCAGCCCCGAGGCCATGTAGTTGTATACCCGCAGCATGTGGGCGCGCAGGCCGACATCGAATGCCGCCTGGTCGGTGATCGTGCCAGCGCGGTTGAAACTGCCCAAGTTTGGATTGGCCATCTGACCCTCCAGTCCGTGAAAGGATGCTGGCCCCGATGATCGCGGTCTTGAGGCCGCTTGTCCATGCGGCCAACCCCGTCAAACCGGGTGCTACAGCTTGATGTTGGCGGTGCGGATGACCTTTCCCCATTTCTCCGTTTCAGCGGCAATGAGCTTGCCGAAGTCGGCGGGGGAGCCCGCAATGAGCGTGCCGCCGAGATCGGCCAGCCGCGCCTTCAGAGTCGCATCAGCCAGCCCGGCATTGGTCTCCCGGTTCAGCCGGTCGACGATGTCCGCCGGCGTCTTCTGCGGCGCGCCGATGCCATACCAGGCGCTCGCCTCGTAGCCCGGGACGGTGTCGGCAACGGTCGGCGTGTCGGGCAGGGCTGCCGCGCGCACGGATGTCGTGACGGCCAGCGCCTTGAGCTTGCCGGACTTGATGAACTCCATCGACGCGGGCGAGGTGGCGAACAGCACCTGGACTTGGCCCGACAGCAGGTCGGCGATCGCCGGCGCCTGGCCTCGATAGGGCACATGGACCATGTCGGTGCCGGTCATCGACTTGAAGAGCTCGCCCGCGAGATGGGCGGCACTGCCGTTGCCGGCCGAGGCCATGTTGACCTTGCCCGGGTTGGCGCGAGCGTAAGCGATGAGCTCGGCGATGGTGCTGGCTGGAAATGACGGATTGACCACCACGACGTTGGGCACCGTCATGATGCCGGCCACCGGCGCGATGTCGCGGATGAAGTTGAAGGGCAGCGTGTCGTAGAGGGTCGCGTTGATGGCGTTGGGCTGGCCGACGAGCAGCAGCGTGTAGCCGTCGGGGGCCGCGTTGACGACGAACTCGGCGGCGATGTTGGTGGCCGCTCCCGGCTTGTTCTCGATCACCAAGGGCTGGCCCAGCCGATCCGAGAGCCATTGGCCCATCAGGCGCGCGACGATGTCGTTGCCACCGCCCGGTGCGTAGCCAACGACCCAGCGCACGGGGCGGGACGGCCAGGCCTGCGCGCGGGCCTGACCGGGCGCAATCGCCCGCGCGATGGGGGTCGCAATGACGAGATGCTGGAAGCGGCGACGCGAGAGCGGCATCAACCCTTGACCGAGCCCGCCGTCAAGCCCGCCACATAATGTTCAACGAAGAATGAGTAGATGATCGCCACCGGGATCGAGCCCAGCAGCGCCGCCGCCATCAGCTGGCCCCAGTAGAAGACGTCGCCGCGCACGAGTTCCGCGATGGCGCCGACCGGCACGGTCCGTACTTCCGTCTTGGTAAGGAAAATCAGGGCGTACAGGAACTCGTTCTGGGCCAGCGTGAAGGCGAAGATGCCGGCGGAGATGAAGCCCGGGCCGCACAAGGGGAGCACGATCTTGACCAGGGTCTGCAGGCGGCTCGCGCCATCGATGCGCGCGGCGTCTTCGAGTTCCACGGGCACGGTGCGGAAATAGCCCATCAGCAGCCAGGCGCAGAACGGGATCAGCAAGGTCGGATAGGTCAGGATCACCGAGGTGAGGGTATCGCCGAGGCCGAGCCGATTGATCAGGTCGGCGAGCGGCACGAACAGCAACGGCTGAGGCACGAGATAGGTCGCGGCGACGGCGAAGGAGACCATGGCCGCACCGGCAAAGCGCAGCCGCGCCAGCGGATAGGCGAGCATGGCGCCCAGGATCAGCGAGATCGCGGTCGACATCACCGCCACGATGAAGGTGTTCCAGGTCCACTCGAGGAAATTGGTCTCGGTGAGCAGGTCGACATAGTGCTGCAGCGTCGGGTTATGAACGATCAACGGCATGACCTTGCGGCTGTAGAGCTCCTGGTTGGTCTTCAGCGAGGTGACCGCCATCCAGTAGAACGGGAACAGCGCGAAGAGCAG
>JADHLS010000360.1 GCA_016780605.1 Reyranella sp. | reverse complement strand
AGGTGCCCCAGAACTGGAAGATCGCCTGCATGGTGCCGGGTACCGACAGGACTTCGAGGCCGCCACGCGAGGCGGCGAGCATGGTCTCGGGGCCGATCGAGGCGATGGCCGCCTCGCCCGTGCGCACCATGGCGACGCGCGTGCTCTCCTCGGGCACGAGCAGGATGTGCAGGTCCTTGAAATGGGGCGTGCCGCGCCAATGGTTGGCGACGGCGGTGAACTCAATGCGATCGCCCGGCACGTTGCGCACGAATTTCCACGGCCCGCTGCCGATCGGCTTCTTGCGAAACTCCTCGTCGCCGACCTTCTCTAAGTAGGCCTTGGGCATGATGGCGCCCTCGGGCGCCACCGCGCGCGACAGGCTGGCCGGCAGGCCGATCTGCGGGCTGACAGTCGCAACCTTCACGGTGAGGTCGTCGACCACGTCGATGCTCTTGATGACGCGCTTCATGAAGGCCGCCGCCGAGGCAACCGTGCCCGGGCCGTTCATCTGACGCTCGAGGCTGAACTTGACGTCGTGGGCGGTGAGCTTGTCGCCGTTATGGAAGACCTGGTTGGGTCGGAGGAAGAAGGTCCAGGTGAGGCCGTCGGGCGACAGCTCCCAGCGCTCGGCGACGCCGGGACCGACGCCGCCTTTCTTGAGGTCGAAGCCGACCAGCGAATCGTACATCGCAGCCTGGTAGACGGCGTTGCCCGGGCGGCCCTCCAGAATGGGATCGAGCGTCTGCGCACCCAGCGATTCGACGGCGAAGACCAGCGTGCCTTTTTGATCCTGCGCATGGCTTGGCGCAGCCGCGACGACAAGCGAGGCGACGGCGAGAGCCATCGCCCTCGCAACCTGCCGAATCATGAGCTCCTCCCTAAACTACGCTTCGCGTTCTTGTTCTTGGGACTCAAGTGATGGCGGATCGACTATCGGGCGCGCTTCGAAAACGGTCAATAGCAGCCGGTGTGAAGCGCTAAGCGAGAGGCGCGCTGACGTCCTGTCCGAAGTAAGCGTGCTCGAGGCGATTGGGGAGATCGTCCTCGTTCGTGCGCGCTTCGAGCACAATCGTGCCGCGCGCCAAGGCATAGACGCGATCGGCGAGCTTCAACGCCTTCTCGATCAACTGCTCGACCAGCAGGACCGCCGTGCCCTGATCGCGCAACTGCGCCGCTGCGGCCAGCACGCGGTCGACCAGCACCGGCGACAGGCCTGCGGAAGGCTCGTCGAGCATCAAAAGCCGCGGCTTGCGCACCAGGCCCTGCGCCACCGCCAGCATCTGCTGCTGGCCGCCCGACAACGTGATGGCGCGGTCGTTGCGCTTCTCGGCGATCTCGGGAAAGAACGCCAGCGCCTCCTCGACGCGCGCTTCGAGTTCGCGGCCCTTCATGCCGTAGCCCGCCAGCATGACGTTGTCGTGCACGCTGAGCTGGGTGAAGACGCGGTGGCCTTCGACCACATGCACCAGGCCGGCATTCACCGTCTCGCGCGGGCTGGCACTGCTCATGTCCTGGCCGCCGAAGATGATGGTGCCGGTGCGCGGCAACAAGCCGGAGATGGCCTTGAGCAGCGTGCTCTTGCCGGCGCCGTTGGGACCCAGCAGCGCCACGATCTCGCCGGCGCCGATCGTGAGGTCGATGCCGTTCAGCACCCCGATCTTGCCATAGCCGGCCGACAGGCCGGTGACCGTCAGCAGTGGTTCAGGCGCCGAGGTAGGCACTGACCACCTCCCGGTGCGAGCGGATCTCGTTGGGCGTGCCCGCGGCCAACACCTTGCCGAGGTTGAGCACGGTGACGTGGTCGCAGATGTCGAAGATCAGGTCGGCGTGATGCTCGACCAGCAGTACGCCGGTACCTTCGCGGCTGATCGCCTTGATGAGGCTGCCCAGCCGCCGGATCTCCTCGGGCGACAGCCCGGCCGCTGGCTCGTCGAGCATCAGGAAGGCCGGCCGCAGCATCAGCGCACGGGCGATTTCCATGAAGCGCAGTTCGCTGTGCTGCAGGCGGTCGGCGCGCACTCCGGCGAGGTTTTCGAGGCCCACCGTTGCCAGCGCCTGCATCGCCGCCTCGTGCAACAGCTTCTCGTCGCGGCGGTTGCGCGGCAGGGCGAGCGTCGCCTCGGCGAAGCTCGCATGGCCGTGCACCGTGCCGCCGATCATCACGTTCTCCAGCACCGATGCCGCCCCCACCAGGCGCGGAGTCTGGAAGGTGCGGGCGATGCGGTAGCGGGCGCGCAGATGGGGCTGGCCGAAGGGCAGGCTGCGGCCGTCGAGCATGAGCGTGCCGCTCTTGGGCGCGTAGTAGCCGGAGATGACGTTCAGCGTCGTGGTCTTGCCGCTGCCGTTCGGGCCGATCAGCCCCTGCACCTCGCCGGAGCGGATTTCCAGGTCGAGCCCGTCGATCGCGCGCACGCCGCCGAAGTGGAGCGCGATGTCCTTCAGCGCGATCGTGTGTTTGGCGTCCGACTTGTCGAGGAGCCGGCCCAGCAGCTCCTGGCGTGGGGCGATCTCGCGGTGCTGCTCGAGCGGCCGGCGGTTCTTGTAGTCGAGGAGATCCGCGATGCCGCCCGGGATCACCAGCACGATCACCAGCAGCAAGGCGGCGTAGAGGAATGTCGACCATTGCACCAGCGGCGCCGCGAACTCGGGCAGTGCCGTCAGGATGATGGTGCCCAGCGCCGGCCCGAGGATCGAGCCGCGCCCGCCGATCAGGATGGCGATGAAGAACAGCACCGAGATCTCGAAGGTGAAGGCGTCGGGCGTGATGTAGGACTGCAGTGAGGAAAACAGGCCGCCCGCAACACCGCCGAGCGCGCCGGCGAACAGGAACACCGCCATCAGCAGCTTTGGCTTGGCGATGCCGGAGGCCTCGGCGGCGACCTCGGCGTCGCGGATGGCGACCAGCGCGCGGCCGAAGCGGCTGGAGGCGATGTTGGCCGTCATCCAGGTCGCCAGCGCCGCCAGGATGAAGCAGAAATAGTAGAAGCCCCAGCCGGGATCGAACGGCCAGGGAAAGACCGGCCCCGGCGTGCCGACGCCGCCGCCGGTCACGCTCTTCCAGGCCAGCGCCACCTGGGTGACGATGGTGGCGAAGCCCAAGGTCGTCATGGCGAAGTAGAAAGTGCGCAGCCTGAGCGCCGGCAGGCCGACGACCAGACCGGCCACCGCGCCGACCACGCCACCGGCGATCAGTGCGAGATAGGGATGCCACGGCTCGGTCGCCGTCCCCGCCGTCAGCGCCGCCGTGGTGTAGGCGCCGAGCGTCAGCATCGACACCCAGCCAATGGCGATCTGGCCGGCGTAACCCACCACCAGGTTCAGGCCTGCCGACAGGACCCAGTAGATATAGGCGCGCTGGGCGATGACGCCGATGTAGGAATCGTCGAGCAGCGGCAGCAGCAGCCCTGCGACGCCGAGGAGGATCCACGAGACCTTGCCCTCGAGCTTGCCCAGCCAGGAGGCTCCGGCGGCGGGCGCAGAGGCGGTGGCGTCGGTCATGCCCTGCTCACACCCGCCGCGCCGCCGATGCGCCGGCCAGACCCTCGGGCCGCAGCAGCAACACGACGATGAACACAGCGAATACGGCGACCGCGGCGAAAATACCGCCGACCAGGAAGTTCGCGGCCTGCTGGAAGACGCCGAGCGCCAGCCCGCCGATCACTGCGCCGCGGTTCGATCCCATGCCGCCCAGCGCCACCGGCACGAAGCCGTAGAAGTTGAGGATCGCCTGGTTGCCCATGAAGGCGAGCAGGATCTCCGCGCCGGAAAAGCCGGCCAGCGCACCGATCATGCCGGCGAGCGCATAGCTCGCCATGCGCAGCCCGGTCTCCGGCAGCCCGAGCGCACGGGCGGCGTAGCTGTCCTCGGCGATCGCGAGGAACGCGCGGCCGATCAGCGTCTTGCGATAGAGCAGCTCGAGGCCGACGATGGTGACGGCGCAGGCGAGCATCGGCAGCCAGAATTGCTGGTCGAGCCAGCCCGCCCCGACCGGGATCAGGCGCGGGAATGGCCGGGCGTCGGTGCCCCACCAGATCGCCGTGAGCTGCTGGATCATCAGCGCGAAGGCCAGCGTCGACAGCACGTAGAGATGCTGGTCGATGCTCTTCAGGACCGGGCGGACGGTGACGATCTCGGTGACGATGCCGAGCACCGCGCCGCACGCCAGGACCAGCACCAGGCCCACGATCGCAGGCAGGCCCCATTCGGTGATGAAGAGCGCGCCTAGAACACCGCCCAGCATTCCCAGCATGCCAGCGGTGAAGCTGAACACACGCGACGCCGAGAACATCACGTTGTACGTGATGCCGATCAGTGCGTAGACCGCTCCTACCGCGAGGCCGTAGGAGATGATGGACTGGAACACGGTCTACCTGCTTGGCAAAGAGTCCTCACCCTGAGGAGCGGCCCGACGGGCCGCGTCTCGAAGGGTGGGAACCAGTCGTGCTGTTGCCACCCTTCGAGACGGGCGCTTAGGCGCCCTCCTCAGGGTGAGGTCGTATTGCACTAGCTGCTGTAGCCCGGCGCCAGGTTGAACGCGCCGTCCTTCAGCGAGTTGACTTCGCACATCACGACTTCCCGATCGGGGAAGCCGTTGTGCTGCTCCGGGGTCCAGGTGACGGTGCCGTAGACACCCGGCCAGTCCTTGACCTTGTTCCAGTAGGCGACGATCTCGTCGGACTTGGTGCCGGCGGCCTTGAAGGTCTGCGCCATCATCTGGGCGCCGTCCCAGCCCAGCGCAATCCACCACAGCAGCGTGTCGCCCATCTCGATCTTGGACTTCTTCAGGCGGTCGACGAACTCCTGCGCTCGCGCCGGCAGCTTGCCGTTCTCGTAGCAGCAGTTGCGGAAGTTGTTGGAGTAGACCTTGTTCCAGTTCTCCGGCTTCTCGAGCAGCGCCTTGGTCTGGCCCGAGCCCAGCGTGGTCTGGCCGACCACCGGCACGTCCCAGCCCATGGCGCCGCGCGTATTGAGAATACGCGACAGGAAGCCGGCATTGACGCTCCACGGCATGATGACCTGGGCGCCGGCGCTCTGCATGCGCAGCATGTCGGGCTTGAGGTCGGGATTGGCCGCGTCGACATGGCCCTGGTAGACGACCTCGACGCCCTTGGCCTTCAGCATCGGCACGTAGGTGTTCACCGAGGCGGTGCCATAGCCGGTGGTGTCGCTGATGACCGCCGCCTTCTTGAGCTTCAGCACGTCTGCCACGTAGAAGTTGGCGCCGCCGCCGACCTGGGTGTTGGTCGGCGCAATGCGGAAGGCCATCGGGTATTTCTTGACGTCGATCAGCTCGTCGACCCAGCACGGGTGAAGCATCGCCACCTTGTCGCGCGCGATCAGCGGCGTTGCCGCCAGCGCCTCGCCCGAGTTCACCGGGCCGAAGATGACGCCGACCTTCTGACGCTGCGTCAGCTCGGCCACGGCGTTGACCGCCTTCGTCGGCTCGCTCTGGGTGTCGCGCACGATCAGCTCGAGCTTGCGGCCGTTGACGCCGCCCGCCGCGTTGATCTCGTCGATGCCGAGCTGGACGCCGCGGTTGATGCCGACGCCGGTCGATGAGCTGGGACCTGTGAGCGCCGGCAGGTAGCCGATGCGGATCGGGTCGCTCTGGGCGATGGCCGGGGCTGCGAGACCGGATGTTAGCGATACCACGCCGGCCGCTGAACCGGTCAGGACTGTGCGACGCTTGATCGACATGTCGTTCCTCCACTGAAGATTTTTTGTGAACCGGCGCACTTCCCGACGCCTGTTGAGCGCGAGCCTATCGTCCCTGCCCGACCGTGGTCAATGCGCCCTGCCGTTCCGCTAGTCGCCGTGTGATCTCTTCGACGATTTGAAATGGCGTTCCGCTGACGTCGACGACGATCGCGTGTTCGTCGGGCGACGGCTCCTGCAGGGTGGCGAACTGGTTGTCGAGCAGTGCGGTCGGCATGAAATGACCTTGCCGTGCTGCCATGCGCTGGCCGATCAGCTCGCGCGAGCCCTTGAGATGGACCAGCGCGACGTCCGGCCGGCCGTCGATGATGATGTCGCGGTAGGCGTGCTTCAGG
>JADHLS010000359.1 GCA_016780605.1 Reyranella sp. | reverse complement strand
GGCGGGATGGGTGGCGAGCACGTGGCGCGCCACCTGCTCGCAGGTCGGGAACCACACGCCGGGCAGCGCCTTCATGCGCCCGATCAGCCGCTCGAGCATGGCGATGCGCAGCGCCCGACCGGAGACGAACGGATGCATGCAGATGTTGAGGTAGCCGCCCTGCTGGTATTGCTGCAGGAAGGCCGCCCACCAGATCTCCTCGACATGGTCGGGGTCCATCATGCGCTGTGCGTCGTTCTCGGTATTGAGCCAGGCGAAGCTGAAGAACATCGCGTCGTCGATGGCGTAGTGGAACGGCAGGTTCAGCAGGGGCTTGGAGCCGTCGGGGGCGCTGACGTAATGCGGCAGCTGGTCGATTGTGTCGTGCGAGTTGTAGATAAAGCCTTCCTCGAGCAGCAGCTCGCGCGTGTGCCAGCTGCGCGTGCCCATCGGCCGCTTGCCGGTCAGCTTCTCGATCGCATCCTTGGCCTTGCGCAGGTGATCGCGCTCGAGCTCGGGGTCTTTCGGGACTTGATGCTCCCACATGTGATCGGCGATCTCATGCCCGCTCTCGGACGCAGCCTTCACCGCGCGCGGATAGAGCTCACAGATACGGCCGGGCGTGAAGATCGTGGCCTTGATGCCGTTGCTGTCGAACAGGTCGATCAGGCGCCAGATGCCGACGCGTCCGCCGAACTCGCCCTTGGCGAGCTGCATCGGCGGCTCATTGAACAGGCGGCGCAGCAGCATGGCGTCGAAGTCGGCGGTGAAGTTCACCGCCATGCGCACGCCCTTGGGCCAGGTGACCTTGTCGATCAGCTGATGGCGCGCGTCGAAGTCGTTGGCCTTGGCCTTGAGGGCGGCGATGTCGCGATCGAGCCCGTTGGCGATTTCGCTCGAGGTGTCCATGGCCTAGCGTCCTCCCGCGACGGCGAGCGTCGTGCCCGTGATGTAGTTCGCCTCGTCGGAGGCAAGATAGAGCACGGCATTGGCGATGTCCGCCGGCACGCCGATGCGGCGCAACGGCGTGGCGCGCACCGGCCCGTATTCCAGCGTCTCGAGCTTGCGGAAACTCGGCGCCGTCTTCTCGGTCTCGATCGGGCCGGGCGCCACGGCATTCACGGTGACGCCGTATTCCGCGAGCTCGAGCGCGACGCCGCGGGTAAAGCCGTGGATGCCGGCCTTGGCGGCGGAGTAGGCGGAATTGCCGATGTAGTAGGCGGTCCACGGCGTGCCCTCGCGGGCGCCGGAGCTGAGATTGATGATCCGCCCGTAGCGGCGTTCGCGCATGTGCGCCGCGGCCTCGCGCGTGCACAGGAAGGCCGAGCGCAGGTTAAGACGAAGGATGTAATCCCAATCTTCGAGCTTGGTTTCCCAGATGTGACCCGACGTGCCGCCACCGACATCGTTGACCAGGATGTCGAGGTGCCCGTACGCCTTGAAAATCTCCACGAACAACGTCTTGACCGGCGCTTCTTCGGTGACATCGGCGACGAACGGCATCACCGGGCGTCCCGTGGCCCTGATCTGACGCTCTGTCTCGGCGAGCCCGACCGAATCGAGATCAGCGAGCACGACCGAGGCGCCTTCCTCGCTGAGGCGCAGCGCGATGGCGCGTCCAAGTCCCGCCGCTGCACCGGTCACAAGCGCGATCTTGCCGGCCACTCTGTCGCCCACGATGTCCTCCCGTGCTCCGCCCCAGTCCACAGTCGTGTGGCAGGTTAGGCCCGCCTGTCGTATGGCTTCAATCGCTGAGGACGAAAACGGATCGGTGGATCGCATGGTGGAAGCAAAAGCGGCGATCGTCACGGGTGGCGCCGGCGGCATCGGCAAGTCGACCGTGCGGCGCCTGCTCGACAGCGGTCACGCGGTGTTCGTGATCGATGCCAACCAGGGCGCGCTCGACGCGCTGACATCGGAGTTCGCCGCTTCCGCCGATCGGCTGGAGGTCTGTCGTGCCAACGTGACCGACGAGCGCGAGGTGATCGAGGCGGTGGAGCGTGCCGATAATCGGTTCGGCGGCGTCTACGCCCTGGTGCACATCGCCGGCGGCGCCGGCCCCAAGCGGGCGCGCGACATCGAGGAGTTCGAGCTCAAGGACTGGACCCACGTCATCGACCTCAACCTGACCAGCGCCTTTCTGGCGGCGCGCGCGGCTGTGCCGTTGATGCGAAAGCAGCGTCGCGGCCGCATCGTTTTGTTTTCCTCGATCATCGCCGATGGCGAGAAGGGGCCCCTCACCACCGTCACCGGCCGGCTGCCGTACGCCACGGCAAAGGCCGCGCTTCTGGGCTTCACCTCGCAGCTCGCCAAGGATCTTGCCGAGTGGGGCGTCACCGTGAACGCGCTGATGCCGGGCCTGATCCTGGGTGAGCAGGGCACGCGTATCCGCGACCGCTTCGACCGGCTGGAACCCGCCGAGCGGGCGGCGCTTCTCGGCGGCTATCCGGCCGGCAAACCCGGCAGCGGCGACGATGTCGCGGCAGTGGTCGAGTTCTTGCTTTCGGAGTCGGCAGGCTTCATCTCGGGCGTCGCCTTGCCGGTCGACGGCGCCTATCGTTAGCGCGAAATCGCATCGCAATCGATCGGTAGGCATCGACGTTGACTTCAAGTCGACGCCTCCTAAGCTCGACGGCGTGGTTGGGGACGAAGGGGAATTGATCATGGCGCTGCACAACAAGAAGGCAACTCGTCGTCAGGTGATGTCGAGTCTTGGTGCTGCCGCGCTCGCCGCTCCGGCCCTTCGATCGGCCCACGCCCAGGCCAAGACCCTGGTGTTCGGCGGCTCTGTTCCGCTTACCGGTGCAGCGGCCGAGACCGGCCTCAACGTCAACAACGGCTACATCACCGCCGTCAGCTACTTCAACGAGGTGCTGGGCGGCGTCGAGATCGCCGGCGAGAAGTACAAGCTCGAGCTGAAGCTGTTCGACGATGCCAGCGACCCGGCCCGCGCCACCACTCTGATCCAGCGCCAGATCGACGGGGGCACCAATTTCTTCCTGGGCTCGTTCGGCTCCAACATCGTGCTGCCGACCGCCGCCATCACCGAGCGCGCCAAGAAGCCGATGGTGCAGACCGGCGGCGGCTCCGACGCGATCTTCACCAAGGGCTTCAAGTACGTCTTCGGCATGTATCCGCGCGCCACGCGGCAGTTCGCCTCGACCGCGGCGCTGTTCAAGACGCTGACGCCGACGCCGCAGACCTACTCGGTGATCTGGACCAACGACGCCTTCTCCAAGACCGCCGGCCAGGGCGTCAAGCTCTCCTGCGATGCCGCGGGCTTCAAGAAGCTCGATGAGTTCGAGCTGCCGGCCAAGCCGACCGACGTGTCGAGCGTGCTGGGTTCGGTGCGCGCCAACACGCCCGACCTGCTGGTCTGCGTCATGCACGACCAGGATTCACTCTTGATCGCGCGCCAGATGGTGGCCAGCAACACCAACGTGAAGGGCCTGTTCCAGGGGCTCGGTCCGCAGCTCGCGTCGTTCCGCGAGGCGCTGGGCAAGTACTCCGAGTACCTGATGTGCTCGACCTACTGGGACGAATCGGTGCCCTACAAGGACAAGTTCTTCGGCGATTCGCGGAAGTTCGTCGAGTACTACAAGAAGAAGTTCACGCGCCCGATCGCCTATCACACGGCGGGCGCCGCGGCCTGCATCGAGACCTACATCCTCGCCATGCAGGCGGCCAAGAGCACCGACCCCGAGGCGGTGCGCGACGCCCTGTCGAAGGCCGACTACGAGACCTTCTACAGCCGCATCAAGTTCACGCCCGAGGGCGACGGCGACGCCATCATCATGGGCAGCATGATCGGCCAGGTGCAGAAGGCCAAGCTCGAGATCGTGTTCCCGCAGGAGGCCTCCTCGGCCAAGGCGCTCTACCCGCAGCCGGCGTGGGACAAGAAGGCGTGACATCCATCGCGTTCCTCCCCTTCGCGGAGTCCGCGAAGGGGAGGTGTCCGCGCAGCGGACGGAGGGGTCAAGAGCCCCAGTCGTTGCGCAAGCCCATGACCCCTCCGTCGCCGTATGACGGCGACACCTCCCCAACTTCGTTGGGGAGGAGAGTGCGTTCATGAGTCTGGTCCTACAGACTCTGGCCGACGGCCTCGTGCTGGGCGGCATCTATGCGCTCGCGGCCGTGGGCTTCTCGCTGATCTTCGGCGTGCTGCACGTCATCAATCTCAGCCACGGCATCCTGGTGCTGCTGGGCGCCT
The DNA here is from genome assembly GCA_016780605.1 of Reyranella sp. Classification (GTDB taxonomy): domain Bacteria; phylum Pseudomonadota; class Alphaproteobacteria; order Reyranellales; family Reyranellaceae; genus Reyranella. The sequence goes on along the minus strand of JADHLS010000359.1, from coordinate 1,848 downwards.
ATCTGGCGCTGATCCTGTCAGCCACGCTCCGGATCGACCCATTGCTCACCATGCCGATGGTCATGGCCGTGCTGTTCGTGGTCGGCTACGCCTACCAGCGCCTGCTGATCCAGCGCGCCGTCGACCGCTCGCCGCTCGGCTCCATGCTGCTCACCTTCGGCGTGGCGCTGATGCTGCAGAACACCATGATCTGGGTGTTCTCGCCCGACATGAAGAACATCACGCCGGGCTATGCCTTCGCCTCGTTCAAGCTGGGGCCGATCTCGTTCGACGCGGTACGTGTCAGCTGTCTGTTGGCGAGCCTGGTGCTGCTCTCCTGCCTGGCGGCCTTGCTCAAGTTCTCGCCGCTGGGCCGCGTCATCCGTGCCACCGCCCAGCAGACACTGGCCGCGCGCCTCTGCGGCGTGAACGTGCGCCACGTCTATGCGCTCACCTTCGCCGTGTCGGCCGCCTTTGCCGGCGCCTCGGGCATCGTCATCGGCATCATCCTGCCCTTCTCGCCGGCCGACGAGGGGACGTGGACGCTGAACGCCTTCGTCGTCGTCGTGTTGGGCGGCGTCGGCAGCCCGGCCGGCGCGCTGATCGGCGGCCTGCTGCTTGGCGTGGTGAGCACGCTGACCGCGCAGTACATCGGTCCTTCGTTTCCCAACGTCACCATGTTCCTGCTGCTCGTGCTGCTGCTGCTGGTGCGGCCGCAGGGCCTGCTTGGCAACGCCTTCGCGCCATCTCGATGACTGAAAAGCCCGCCGCCTTCATCGCCGTTGTCGTGGGCTGCGCCATTGTGCTGGCGCTGGCGCCGCTGGTGCTGCCGCCGTTCTATGTGCGCGTCGGCCAGCTCATGCTCTATTCGGCGGGCCTCGCCGTCGCCTGGACGATCCTGGGCGGCTTTGCCGGCTATGCGAGCTTCGGGCACGCCGCCTTCATCGGCGTCGGCGCCTTCGCCGCCGGTCTGGCCGAGGAACGCATGACCGGCCTTCCGCCGGCGTTGCTGCTGCCGGCCGGCCTGCTGGTGGGCGGCATTGCCTGCGCCATCCTGTCGGCGGCGGTCGCCTATCCCATCCTGCGGTTGCGCGGCACCTTCTTCGCCATCGCCATGCTGGGCGTCTGCCATGTCTGCGCCGAGCTCAACAACAACATCGATGCGCTGCAGGGCTCGCTCGGTCTCAACTTCCCGGTCATCGCGCCGCCCGCCTGGGATCCGGCGACCTTCTTCTACGAACTCTATCTCGCGGCCGGCGTCGTCGTGTTCCTGATCGCCTGGCAGATCCAGCGCAGCCGCTTCGGCGCCGGCCTCTTGAGCATCCGCGAGGACGAGGACACCGCCCGCATGCTGGGCGTGCCCACCGAGCACTACAAGCGCATCGCCTTCGTGGCCAGCGCCGTGCTGACCGGGCTGCTCGGCGTCATCTATGCCCATTCGCTGGGCTACATCACCACCGATTCGGTCTATCGCGACGACACCAACTTGAGCCTGATCGTCTACTCCCTGTTGGGCGGCATGGGCACGCTGTTCGGCCCGATCATCGGCGCCTTCATGCTGGTCTTCATCACCCAGGTGATCCTGGCGCGCCTGCTCGACTTCCACCTGTTCGCGACCGGCCTGCTGCTGGTGCTGCTGGTGCTGAGTGCGCCGGGCGGCGTGCTGGGCCTGGTGACGAGCTGGAAGCTGCGCCGCCGCGCGGCCGCAACGGTGCCTGCCGAATGAGTGCCGCGCCGATCCTGGGTGTCGAGGCGCTCAGCAAGCGCTTTCGTGGCCTGCAGGCGATCGCCGACGTCTCGTTCACCGTCGAGCCGGGCTCGATCACCAGCGTCATCGGACCCAACGGCGCCGGCAAGTCAACCTTGTTC
>JADHLS010000358.1 GCA_016780605.1 Reyranella sp. | reverse complement strand
GACCAGCTGCGGGCGTTCCTCACTTCGAGGATCAGGTCAGGCGAGGGCATGAAAATCAAGGTTCGCCGCGCATCCGGGCCACTGACGTCAATCTTGCGGACGAAATCAAGAAGCTGCTGCGTAGCAATCCTCACCCTGACGCCCCTGACGCCGAGCGGCTCGTGCAGGTTGTGTTGCATGCGTTGCACGAAAGACGAAAGACCATAGACCACGCTGAACACGGCAACGGCGGTGAACATGCCTTGAACAAGCCGCGAACGGCATTCGATCACAGCGTGCACGCCACCCACGAGCAAGAGCAAGGACGCAATCCTCAGATGCCGCTCGTCGAAGGTCGCCGACATGCCCGCCGATAAATTGGCCGTCAAGAACACGGCCATCGCGGCTGCAAACAGAAGCGCGAAGCGGACATATTCGCCGTGTTCCTTGCGCAAACTGGCATAGATGAAGCCGAAGGTCGCCAACGATATCGGCAGCAATACGTAGACTACGCCGTCGATGGAGTGCAGGATGGGCCGGGCGGGATTGAGGAACACGTAGCTCAAGAGATCGCCCAGTGAGAGTGCAGCACTCCCGATCGAGCTGACCGTAAGCGCCGCATAGAACAGCAGTCCATCAGGGTGCGGAACGCCCACGATGGTCGCCGCCGTTGGTCCACGCCGGTACCAGGCGACGTAGAAGATCACACCCATCAAGCCAATCGTTGCGCTACCGACCAGCAGTTTGCGAACGGTATTGCGCCAGTTGGTCAATGGACGGTCATGGCTCGCCATTGCCGCGCCGACGGCGGCGCCCGCCACGACGATTCCGGTCAACTTCATGAAGACCAAGGCTGCCGCTCCGACGATCAGCGGCGGGATCGCGAACCAGCGAAGATCCCGCACGGCCCACACGAGCAAAAGAAACCAGGGCGCGACGCCGAACTGCAATACTTCGCCACCATTGTAGGTCGAGAAGGGCAAATTGAAGAAGCGGCTCCCTGCGATGATCGCGAGAGCGACGGCAGCCGTGCGCAATGGGAAGCCCAACGATCGATAGAGGACGAACCAGCCGGCGAGCCCCAGGATGGAGAAGACAGCCGAAACACCGACGAGCGCGGCGCCCAGACTCATGCCCGCGTCTTCAAGCAGCCCGGGGAGCATGTGCTGGCCCGGGCTCCACATGGTCATGAAGCCTTCGGCATCTCGCGAGATATCCGACGAATCGAGCCCTGCCCCATAATTGAACGCCGCGGTTGGACTTCTTGCATTCCAGCCGGCGAAGCCCCACGCGCTGTCCGAATACATCGCCGGACGTATCGCAGCACTGGCTGCGATGTACCCCAGCGTAACGATTGCGATAGCCGACATCAGAAGTACCGGCCCGCGGGGGAAGGCGTAAGGTCTCAAGTCGACTGCGCCTCCGGCTGCGCCACTGCCGCTTCAGCCATGACGTCGCGATAGAGCGAGGCCATGTCCGATGCGACGTCGGCGACAGTGCGATTTCGCTGCATGTTCCGCGACAGCCTGGCGAGCTTGTCGCGATCGCTGACTGCCTCCACGATCGCGCGGGCCCATGCCCGGGGGTCGTCGAACGGCAGCAGCCAACCGTCAAGGCCGTCGCGAACGCGCTCGGAGATACCTCCTAGATTTGCACCCATTACCGGGATCCCGAGTGCCTGGGCTTCCTGGACCACGAGGGGCCCCGTCTCCATACAGCGCGACGGCACGGCGAGAACGTCGATCGACTCGAGGAACTGCAAGACCTGCCCATGTTCGACGAGACCGACCAGTTCGATCCGTGGATCGCGCGCCGCCAGACGGCGGACTCGCCGCTCGTAAGTCGGCTGGTCTCCAGTACCGGCCACGCGCAAGCGCACGGGCAGGTCCCTGCTGACGTGCGCCATTGCCCTGATGACGAGGTCCGGCGCCTTTTCGGCAACAAGACGACCGAGAAACCCGATGACGACTCCCGTGTCGTGCCCGCTCTTTGGCGGTCTCGGCATACGCCGCAAGAAGCTCTCGCTGGCAGCTTGAGCCGAAACCACGATCTTGTGCGACGGGACCGAATTGGCGACCAGGGCGGCGCGCACCCAGTCGCTGGGGGCGACGATACGCTTCGAAAGATCGGACATGGCGTGCAACTGGTGGACCTTGCGGGCTGCACTGGCTCTAATCGACAGAAGACCCGTGGCACGGCTTGAGATTCGCGATACCTCGCTGTCGTGAAGGTCCCACTTCGGCAGGTGCGCGGTCAGCCAGGCCGCGGGCCTCGGCAAGCCGCGATACAAGGCGAAGCACCGCGCACATCTCCTGTCGTCGAGCCGACCATCGCACGCCCTCGTTCCCTCCAACAGCATCGAGCCCCGCATGCACAGCGCGCCCGCCACGTGCACGGTGACTACGGCCGGAATCCCGAGCTCTGCCGCCTGCCGTAGGTGTTCGAGACCCGCGCCCGTCGTCCATGAGTGAAGGTGGAAGAGGTCAGGTCTCGTCGCCTCCACGATCTTCTGAAACGCTGTGGCGTTAGTCACCTGGCTACCAGCAGGGTCGGCCGGATTGTCTGTTGCATCAGGCCGATAGCGAATGACGTCGAAGCCCTGCCACCGGTAGTGATCGGCCGCGCCATTGGTTGCGGCAATGATCGTCCCGTCGATGGAATGGGGCAGCAGCGCCTTTGTCAGATCGCGGACATAGACCTCGGTGCCGCCGGTCGTATCCGGAAAGTAGAAACCAACGCAATGGACGACGCGGAGACGTCGCGATTGAACGACGGAGCCGCGATCGGGGCTGTCGCCTAGCATCGGAGTGCGGCCCTCAAGCGAAGCAGGCGCTCGGTGGTCGCAAATCCGAGAAGCTTGTAGGCAAGAGACAGGATGGGCCGGACGGGAGGCCGAAACTCGGGATCAAGCCGATAGATCCACTCGACCATCTCCGCCGCTTCATCGGGGTATGCTTTGGCGAGGGTGCGCACGATCGCCCACATCGTCTTGATGGCAGCGCGCTTCCGGCGCAGCGTGAGCTCGCCGCGCGCCTCGAGCATGGCCAGCACCTTGCGGAAAATAGCGATGAAAGTCCAATGGGCGAGATCTCGGGTGAAACCTGCCGTCCGCTGCAGCCGTACGCCATCATGCCGACGGTGTACGAAACCCGGTTTGCGATAGACCGCCAGCCGGGGATTGCGCATCGCGACCTCGAGAATGAACAAACGGTCGTCGCGCAACGCGAAGTCCTGCCGATGTGGAATGTCGCGGATCAGGTCATGACGGAAGAGGAACGCCGAGTAGTGCGATGACCACACCTCGCCCAGTTGCTGGGCGATGAAGTCGTCGCAATCGACCCAGGCGTGCACATGTCGCGTACTTGTGCTTTCATCGCAGTCCTCGTAGCCGGCGACGACGACGTCGGCGCCCGTTTGCCGGGCGAGCTCGAGCTGCTCAAGATTGGCGTCAGGCGTCAGCCAATCGTCGGAGTCGAGGAAGCGGATATACTCGCCGCGTGCCGCCGCCATTGCTGTCTGGACGGCCCAATCCTTTCCCCAGTTTTCGGTACGGATCGCCACGATGTCGCTCTGTTGTTCCAGCCAGCCCCACGTGCCATCCGTGCTGCCGTCGTCGACGACGATGATCTCGACAGTGCAGCCGGTGGTTCGACACGAGTCGATGGCTTGCGGCAGCGACCAGAGCCGATTGTAGGTCGGGATTATGATCGACAGGTCGATCATAAATGGCCGCACGCAACCATGAGGAGGGTGGACGTCATGTGCCCTGCCCTCGTCCGCTGGGTTCCATGATCAAGGGCGCGGCAAGCTGCAACGCGATGACGCCGTTGCCCAGGCTCTGCTTGAAGTCGTAGGCGATCGTACTCGGATTGGACGCGGCCACGTGGAACGAGATCGCGTTGGCGACTTTATGGTCAACGATGATGGTCAGCGAGTTGGTCGACAGGTCGAAGCTGTAGTCGCCCGACGCCAGGAAAAGCGGTTGCAAGGCAATGGTGCACGAATAACGCCCAGGCGTCGTCGGCAATGCGACTTGCGAAAACGTGTTCGACGAATAGAACGCCACGGGCAGGCTGTTCGCATCGCGCAGCAGGACTTCCAGGGAAAGCCCGGGCATTGTCGAAGCTTCGACCTCGACCCGTAGGTTGAAAGGAGTGCCCGGCGTGTAGGTGCTCGTGGGCAATCCCTTGGCGTCCAGCAAATCGGCCGAAATGATCGCTGAATGCTCGCCGCGTCCCCAACTGCGATCGACCTTACCTTTCTCGAGCGACGCGGTGTACTTGGCGAGCGCGCCGTCGATCGGACCGTCGAAGATGAGCCGGCCGCCTTTCAAGACCATGCCGCGACGCGTCAGCGCCGCGGCCGCGGCAAGGTTATGGCTGACGAATAAGACGGACCGGCCGGCGTTTGCGACCTCCGACATGCGATCGAGGCAGCGCTTCTGAAACTCCGAATCGCCGACGGCCAGTACCTCGTCGACGAACAGGATCTCGGTCTCGAGATGGGCGGCGACGGAGAACGCCAAGCGCGCATACATCCCCACCGAATATCGCTTGATCGGCGTGTCGATGAACTTCTCGACGCCGGAAAATTCGACGATCTGGTCGAATCTCGCGAGAACCTCGTGACGCCGCATGCCGAGAATGGCGCCATTCAGGAAAATATTCTCGCGGCCGGTCAGTTCCGGATGGAAGCCGGTCCCGATCTCCAGCAGGCTCGCGACGCGGCCGGTGAGCTCGACCCGTCCCGCGGTGGGCTCGAGAATGCGCGACAGGATCTTCAAGAGCGTCGTCTTGCCGGCGCCATTGTGCCCGATGATGCTGACGACCTCGCCGCGATGGACTTCGAAATCGATGTCGCGCAGCGCCCAATATTCCTCGATCTCGTCCGCCTCGATGAGCGGCCGGCCACGCAGCAAGTCGGCGCCCTTGCGCGCGAGTTTCCGTGCGCGACGCGTCAGCGCCTCGCCCAGCATGCCGCTGTACTCGACGTTGTGGCCGATGAGGAACTTCTTGCCGAGCCCGGAAGCCCGGATAACAGTGTCGGGCATACCTAGATGACGTCCGCGAAGCCGCGTTCGGTACGGCGGAAAGTGTGGATGCCGAGCCACAGCATGCCGGCGGTCACGACGAGGCTGAGCGCGAAGCCTGGCAAGAAAAGCGGGCTTTCGCCGCCAAGGATCGACCATCGAAAGCCGTCAATAACCCCGACCAAGGGATTGAGGCTGTAGAGCAGCTGCCACCCCGGCGGAATAATCTTTGCCGAGAACCCTACCGGCGAGACGTAGAGGCCGACCTGGATGACAAAGGGAATGACGAATCGGAAGTCACGGTACTTCACGATCGTGGCCGCCGCCCACATGGCGGGGCCAACCGCAACCAACACCGCGAGAGCGACGAACACGGGCAGAAGCAGGATGTGCCAGCCAGGAGCCATGCCGTACCAGGCCATCACGCCGAATAGGATGACGAGGCTCATAGTAAAGTCGATCAGGCCGACGATGACCGGCGCCAGCGGGATGATGAGGCGCGGGAAATACACTTTGCTGACCAGTTGGGAGTTGCCGAGAACGCTGCTCGCTCCATCGTTGAAGATCGAAGAAACCAGCGTCCACGGCAAAAGCCCGGCAAGGACCAGTACCGCGTAAGGCGCCGTACCTTCGGTCGGCAGTCTGGCGATGTGTCCGAAGATGAGAGTGAAGACGACCATGGTCGTGAATGGACGCACAAAAGCCCACGCCACACCGATGACGGTTTGCTTGTAGCGCAACGCAACGTCGCGCCAGGCCAGAATGAAGAAAAGCTCGCGATAGCGCCACAGGTCGCCCCAATAGCGACGGTCGGCGCGTCCGGCCTCGAGGACAAGCAATTCGGAGGTCCGTTCGCTCATAGCAGGCTCAATGCAATAGTACAGCCGGGGAAGCGGCGCCTTTCAGCCAACCGTACCGATGGTGCTGGCGTCATTCTGAGCCGATACTCTGTGTGCAGGATCTAGTTCCACCTAATTCTTGTGGCTATCATAGCCCACGGGTTACTTGCATCGCCAATGATATATGGCTTGTAAG
>JADHLS010000357.1 GCA_016780605.1 Reyranella sp. | reverse complement strand
TTCGCGGGACGATACCGGGCCGTCGGAACGGCGCGCTGATCGCCAATGCCGAGGGAACGGCGGTGGCCTATGCGTTATGGAACCTGGAGGAGCGCGGGCCGATGTTCATCGACCCCGGCACGGCGGTCTATCAAGGCATGCTGATCGGCGAGCACAGCCGTGGCAATGACCTCGATGTCAACGTCCTGAAAGGAAAGCAGCTCACAAATATACGGGCCGCCGGCAAGGACGAGGCGGTACGGCTGACGCCACCGCGCCGCATGTCACTCGAGCAGGCAATTGCCTATATCGACGACGACGAGCTGGTCGAAGTCACGCCGAAATCGATCCGGCTGCGCAAGCGCTTTCTCGACCCCGAGGATCGCAAGCGGGCCAAGAAGCAGGCCGCGGCTGCCGCGGCAGAGTAGCAGGTAACGTAGGGAAGAGCATTGAAGTCCGATACCTTAGAAGATCGTCTCGACGCCGCCGCCAAGGCCAAGCAGGCATTGCTTGACCGCGCAAAGGCTGCAAATCGCAACAACGACCCCGAGTTCGCCGCCCGCCAGGAAGCGCGTCTCGCAGCGGCCCGCGCCCGTGAGGAGCGTGAGGCCGAGCGTCGCCGCGCCCGCATCGAGGCGCGGGAGCGCGCGGTCGCCGAGAAGAAGGCGCGCAAGGAAGCGCAGATCGCCGCCGAGGCCGAGCGCGTCCGGCGCGAGGAAGAAGAAAGGCTGGCGGCCGAGAAGCGCGCCCAGGACGACGTCGTGGCGCAGCAGAGGGCGGCGCTCATGGCCCGCTTCGGCACCCGCAAGGGCGGCAAGAGCAAGAAGGGCTAGGGGGCGCTCGCTACAGCTTCCCGCCGGTCAGCGAGGCGCGCTGGCTGATCTCGATGTGGTTGCCATCGGGATCGCAGACGAAGGCATAGCGCACCGTGTCGCCCAGGACGCGCGGCTCGCCGCCCGAGGCGCCGCCGCGCTCCAGGATGCCTGCGTATTCGGCAAGGCAGTCCCACACCTGCACCGTCATGTAGCGGTAACCCGGCCCGCGCCACTCCCTGGTGCCGCGTTCGACCTTGCCGCGCTCCGCAATCACGACCAGCGAATCACCACAGCGGTAGCGGCCCTCGGCCACGCGCTCGAACTGCATCGCCTTGGTCCAGAAGCGCTCGTGCTCGGCGGGGTCGTTGACCCTGAGCAGGATGGCGATGCCCTGCACGCCATCGGATCCTTTGGGCAGCAGCGTCACCTTGTTGCCGTCGGGATCGGCCAGCGCCCTGGGCTCGCGGAGGCCATCCCGCGCGATCTGCAATCCGACGATGCCCGATGGCGGGGCGGCGGGCAGCGGATTGCGCGAATGGTTCATCTTCAGGATCGAGCCGTTCATGTGATGGCGGTGCTGCTGCATGCCGCCGCCCAGCTTGCCCATATGGTCGTAGGGCAGGCCGACGGTCTGTTGCCAGAAGGCGAGCTGCTCGTCGCGCTTGGTCGAGAAAAGGCCGACGTCGAGATGCTGTTTGGCGAGATTCATGGGGCGACTGTAGCGCGAGCCTGTGGATGACGAGAAACCTACCTGAGGTCGTGCTTTAGCCAGTTCACAGAACTCGTTGAATCAATGCACAGAACCGCGTTTTCTTCGCAGCACACGAAGTGAAACAACTCATACAATCACCGCCACGACTCCGTTCCAACGCGGTTCTAGAAGGAATTTGGGGAATGGGTTGGCCGTTGGGGAATGGCCGGCCCAAACAGTGGGAAGGAACACACGATGCTACGCGCCATCATTGGCACGGTCGCCGTGCTTGCAGGCTTTGGCGTTCTCGAGCGCTCGGTCGATGCCAGCACCGGCCAGGCCGGGACATGCACTGCAACCCAGGCTTATGCCTTGCTCCAGCGCGGCGAGACCCTCTCGGTGCGCGCCGAGCCGACGCCGCAGGCGGCGGTGATCGGCGATCTGACGGGCCGCCGCATCGACGGCAGCAACATCACGCGCACCGAGGTCACTCTCATCGGCAGCACCAACGGGTGGGCGCGCATCGCGCTCAATATGGCCCCGGGCTACAACGCCGCCGGCGCCTCGCCGTCCTTCGGCTGGATCCCGGCCGACGCGCTCATGGTGGATGCGCGGGTCGATGGCACCATCACCGTGTACGACAGGCCGGGCTGGCTGGCCGGACAGCTCGCCACCGTCGAGGGCGACGACATCAAGTTCCGCGTGCTCGGCTGCCGCGGCTCCTGGCTGCAAGTCGTCAATGCCCGCCACGGCAATGTCTGGATCGACAAGTGGTGCGCCCGCGACGAGGGCTGCCGCAGTTAAGAGATTGGAAGGGCGACGGGCCGTCATCTGGGGACTTTGACGGCACCCGTCGTGGGACAGCACACCTCAACCCGGCAGGGCAACCTGCCGGGTTTCTTTTTGTCCGCCCGGCAAGACTAGATCTTCAATTCACTGAAGAAGTCGTTGCCCTTGTCGTCGGTGACGATGAAGGCTGGGAAGTTCTCGACCTGGATGCGCCAGATCGCTTCCATGCCGAGCTCGGGATATTCCAGCACCTCGACCTTCTTGATGCAGTTCTTGGCGAGGATGGCCGCAGGCCCGCCGATCGAGCCGAGATAGAAGCCTTTGTGCTTCTTGCAGGCGTCGACGACCTGCTTGCTGCGGTTTCCCTTGGCCAGCATGACCATCGAGCCGCCATTGGCCTGGAAGAGGTCGACGTAGGAATCCATGCGGCCGGCCGTGGTCGGGCCGAACGAACCCGAGGGCATGCCCTCGGGCGTCTTGGCCGGGCCGGCGTAATACACCGGAAACTGCTTGAAGTAGTCGGGCAGGCCCTCGCCGCGATCGAGCCGCTCCTTCAGCTTCGCATGGGCGGAATCGCGGGCCACGATCAGCGTGCCGGTGAGGTTCACGCGCGTCTTCACCGGATGCCTGGTCAGCACCGACAGCGTATGGGCCATGCCCTTGTCGAGGTCGACCGAGACGACCTCGCCCGAGAGCTGCTGCGGCTCGACCTCGGGCAGGAAATGCGCCGGGTTGGTCTCGAGCTGCTCGAGGAAGATGCCGTCCCTGGTGATCTTGCCCACGGCCTGGCGGTCGGCGGAGCAGCTCACGCCCATGCCGATCGGCACCGACGCGCCGTGACGGGCGATCCGGATCACGCGCACGTCGTGGCAGAAGTACTTGCCGCCGAACTGCGCGCCGATCCCCATCTGGCGGGTGAGCTCCAGCACCTTCTTCTCCATCTCGCGATCGCGGATGGCCACGCCCTTGTTGTTGCCCTCGCCCGGCAGGTCGTCGAGGTAGCGCGTCGAGGCGAGCTTCACCGTCTTGAGGTTCATTTCCGCCGAGGTGCCGCCGATCACGATGGCGAGGTGATAGGGCGGGCAGGCCGCGGTGCCGAGCGTGCGGATCTGGGTGTCGAGGAACTTGAGCAGCGTCGCCTCGTTCAGCACGGCCGGCGTCTGCTGGTAGAGGTAGGTCTTGTTGGCCGAGCCGCCGCCCTTGGCGACGAACAGGAACTTGTAGGCGTCGCCGTCGGTCGCATAGATGTCGATCTGCGCCGGCAGGTTGGTGCCGGTCTGCACTTCCTTGAACATCGAGATCGGCGAGACCTGGCTGTAGCGGAGGTTGGTCTCCGTGTAGGTCTTGAACACGCCGCGGGCGATCGCCTCCTCGTCGCCGCCGCCGGTCCACACCGCCTGGCCCTTCTTGCCCATGACGATCGCGGTGCCGGTGTCCTGGCACATCGGCAGCACGCCGCCGGCGGCGATGTTGGCGTTCTTCAGGAGCTCCAGCGCCACGTACTTGTCGTTGGCCGAGGCGCCGCCGTCGTCGAGGATCGAGCGCAGCTGGGCGAGATGGCCCGGGCGCAGCAGGTGCGATATGTCATGGAAGGCGGCGGCGGTCAGCAGGGTGAGCGCCTCGGGCTCGACGGTGAGCACGTCACGACCGTTGAACTTGGTCACGCCGACATGGTCGGAGGAGAGCTTGCGGTAAGGGGTCGTGTCCTCACCGTGCGGGAACATTTCCTGGAACTGGAAATCGGGCATGCAGGTCTCCTGGCGCGCCGAGCTTGGAAAGCGCCTTCCCTGCCGCAATGACGGCCGACCGTAAAGCTACTTCTTTCGGAAGCTATCGAGCTTGACGACCTTGGAGGCCGCGTCCTCGGGCTTGGCCTCGGCGCCTTCGGTCGTGGCCGTCTCGGCCTTGGCTTCGGGGCCGGCGGGAGCGGCAAGCGGCGGCCGCTTGTCGGCCGGCGGCAGGGCGGCCGGCGGCGCCGCAGGGGCCTCGGCCTTGTCGGGCTGCGGCTTGTCCTTGCGGTCGAATTGCAGGCCGAAGCGCACCGAAGGATCGACGAAGGCCGACAGCGCCGCGAACGGCACGCGGATGCGCTCCTGCTGCTTGTTGAAGCTCACCGTCACCTCGAAGTGGTTCGGCCCGATGATCAGGTCCCAGTACTGGTGCTGGAGCACGATCGTCATTTCTTCGGGGTACTTGGCGCGCAGATAGTCGGGCAGCACGACGCCGGGGTCGGTGCTGCGGAAGGAGATGTAGAAATGGTGCGAGCCGGGAAGGCCTTTCTCGGCGACCTGCGTCAGCACGCGACGGACGACGCTGCGCAGCGCGTCGTCGACGAGAGCGTCGTAGTGGAAGCGATCGTTCATGGCCTGTCGGAAATTACGCGAACATCGTCGGTCCGCGTACCATCAGAGTCAATCGCGGGAAACAGCGAATATCCAAGAGCAAGTGGGAGGGCTTCTGTTGCCCGGTGCCCTCCCGAACCGCGCTTACGTCCGCTGTTTAGGCGGCAGCAGCGAGTGTAACGGTATTATCGTTAGCACTTATGAATGGCCCGTCACGGCGGAACCATACCGGGCAAAAACCGCGCCTTTACCACGCTCGTCGATCCTGGTTCGCCCCCAACGACTCCGCTGATGAGGCGGAGGAGAATGGTGGAGGCGCCGGGTACTGCCCCCGGGTCCGAAACGCTTATTCCACGCGGCGTTTATCGCCATAGTCGGTTTCCCGACGCGACCAATATAAGCATTTCACAGGCCGTTTTGAAGGCGATGTGCCGCGGCACTCGGACTGCCGCAATTTCCCCATGGAAGGGCCCGCCTGCCGCCCATAGAGTCCGCGGCCAACGAAGGACAACGAAAAATGCCCCTCTCCACCGACCAGCAGGCCGAGATCGACCAGGCGCGCGGCGGCGCTCAGCCCTCGCTGCGGCCGAGCTCGCCCGCCCTCGAGGAAATTCTTTTCCAGGCGCTGCCGGTGCTCGATCATGGATTTGTCCGCGTCGTCGACTACATGGGCGACGACGCCGCCGTCGTGCAGGCCGCGCGCGTGAGCTATGGACGCGGCACCAAGAAGGTCAGCGAGGATCGCGGGCTGATCAACTACCTGATGCGGCATCGCCACACGACGCCGTTCGAGATGTGCGAGATCAAGTACCACGTGAAGCTGCCGATCTTCGTCGCCCGGCAGTGGATCCGCCATCGCACCGCCAATGTGAACGAGTACTCGGCGCGCTACTCGATCCTCGACAACGAGTACTACATCCCCAAGCCCGAGCACCTGGCGGCCCAGAGCAAGGCCAACCGCCAGGGCCGCGACCAGGTGCTGGCCGGCAAGGAAGCCGAGCGCGTCTTCACGCTGCTGAAGAAGGACGCCGAGCTGGTCTACGAGCACTACATGGAGATGCTGAACGAGGGCGAGACCGGCGAGCCGCTCGATCCCGAACGCTCCGGCCTGGCGCGCGAGCTCGCGCGCATGAACCTGTCGCTCGCCTTCTATACCCAGTGGTACTGGAAGACCAACCTGCACAACCTCATGCACTTCCTGTCGCTGCGCGCCGATGCCCATGCGCAGCATGAAATCCGCGTCTATGCCGATGTCATGCTCGACACGCTGAAACGCTGGTGCCCGATCAGCTACGACGCCTTCATGGAATATCGCCTGGGCGGCGCGCATGTCTCCAAGACTGGCCTTGCCGCCATCAAGCGCATGATCGCCGGCGAAAAGGTCGACCAGAAGTCGAGCGGCCTGAACCCGCGCGAATGGCGGGAACTGATGGCG